>JAGQPO010000474.1 GCA_020426665.1 Planctomycetales bacterium | reverse complement strand
CTCCGGCTTTTAGCAGTTGTTCGTACGTGGCAACACGATATCCTCCCTCAGCTTTCTTGGGGCCGTGGCACGCAACTCAATTGTCAAGCAAGATGTGTGCGATGTCGACGCGAAAACTGACCGGCGCGATATCGTCATCCGACAGTGACACGTTGGCCAGGCAGATTACTGCTGCGACAGGGAAGAAGATACTTTTCATCGATCAATGTTGGAACAAGAATTCGTCGGTATTGAACAGTGCCCAGCAAACGTCTTCGACGCCGACGACGGGATCGGGGTTCTTGCCGCAATGCGTCAATGCGGATTTCAACTCGACATCCGACGGTGGGCGGCAGACGGCGGCCAGGTAGATGTTGCGAATGACTTCATCAACGGCCGCTCCGGCAGAGAGTGATTTACGAAAGCGATTGTTGGCGTCGCGCAGTTTTTGATGCATCATCGGGCCGTTGAACAACTCGATGGCCATCCCCAGATTGGAATCGTCCGCTCGCTCACAAGCACACACGGTGCTCCGCTCGGGTTGGCCGAACACCTTCAAGAAATCAACTTTCACTATGTCCGGTGCCGGCAGCTGCGTGGCCAACGTGCCGGCGGGCAGGTTGCCAAACTTTTGCTCCAGCCCCAACGTGTGATTGATTGCGTCGAGCAATTGTTCGGCACCCAACAATCGGGGTTCCTGATGCGAGAAATACTTTGTGTCGTCGCGATTGAATTCCGTGGTTTGATAACTGGCTTGATACGTGCGACTGTTCAGAATGACTCGCAGCAAATGCTTTCGATCGAATCCACTTTCGACAAAGTCTTTTGACAACGCGTCCAATAGGGCCGCGTTGGATGGAGGATTCGAGTCGCGGAAGTCGTCGATTGGGTCCACGATGCCACGCGAGAACAGTTGGCTCCAGATGCGATTGGCTTCAATTCTTGCGAAATACGGATTGTCTGGGTTCACCAACCAGTCCGCGAATACCGTCCGGCGATCCGAATCATCGGTTGTTTCGATGCTGCCAGTTTGCGGCAACCATGGGGCCATGACCTGACCAGTCCTCGGTTGAGTCACGTCACCTGAATCGCTGGTGTAGACGAACATCTCGCCCGGTCGCTGGGTCTTGCGTCTCTGGACGCGATTGAAAAACGCGCCCAGTCCGTAGTAGTTGTCCTGGGTCCAACGCTCGAACGGATGATTGTGGCACTTTGCGCACTGCAGTCGGGCGCCCAGAAAGACTTGCGAGATCGTTTCCACGCATTCGTTCATGTCGGTTGCGGTACGATAGAAATTCGCAGGCGGGTTGGCCAGCGTGCTGCCTGTTCCCGTGACAAGCTGTTTCGCGAACTGATCGTAGGGCATGTTCTCGTGCAGCGACTGTTCGACCCAGCGATGGTACTTGTACACTCCGTCGTCTCCGACCAATTGACTGGTCATCTTCAACAGGTCTCCCCACTTGAGCGCCCAGAACTTGGCGTACTGTTCCCGCTGCAGCATCGAATCAATCAGCCGCTCGCGTTTGTTCTTGTCGGTGTCAGCCAGGAAAGCCGTCGTTTCATCGATCGAGGGCAGAATCCCCAGCACATCCAAGCTGGCACGTCGCAGGAATTCATCGTCGCTGCAAGTTTCAGCGGGCAGAAATTGCAGTTGTTTCAGTTTGGCGTTGACCAATTCGTCGACGTAGTTCTTTGGTACCGGCGACTTCCATTCGAATTCGTCGATGTTCTGGATAAACATCAACGGTACGGATTCGATGTGCTCCAGCAACCGAACCAAGATGGCAACTTCGCCCCGGGTATGCGGCGTCACGAAGCCATGGACGTCAACCGTCGCGACGGCCGTGTCCGACGTTTCGTAGGCGACAAGATGCGTGACGTCGCGGCGCCGTCCATCGGCATAGTGCGCGGTAACCGCCAGCTGTTGTCCGCCGTCTTTGACCGCCAAGATCTGTTTTTGATTCGGGTAGACTTCTAATCTGATGACGCGTGGGGTGTTTTCCGGATCGGCACGAGCTCCGTCGGCAATCCAGTCTCGCAAAATCGAATAGGCCACTTCGTCTTTGTGCAACTGTTTGCCACCGCCATGCGAGACCTTCATTAACGGTTTGAGCAGCAACAGACTTTGACCGGGATCGATCGGATTGGTACGGCGGCCGAAGTCCTCGCGGATCAACGTCAACTGATCGAGTTTCTGGTCAAAGGCGCGCAGCGACAATCGAAAACCGCCTTTCCCGCTCGGCGATCCGTGACAGGCTCCCGAATTGCAACCCTGTTTTGACAGTGCGACCAACACCTCGGACTCGAATTCGATCCTGTGCGGCGTCGCCATGTTCCAGATTCGCACGGGAATCACCTGTCGATGACTACCGACTTCCACGACCAACTCGGTTTCCCCGTCGGCAATCGGATAAACAATGCCGCCGCGAACTTCGGCGACTTGTGGGTTGGCAGAACGGATCCGGGCCTGGCGAGTCCAGTCTCGCGGCAGATTCTGTTGGTCCGTTCCGGTAATCGCCAATTGTTGTCTGTCCCGAGAATCGGTTAACACGATTTCGTTCGGGTACGCGGCAAGCGTCGTGGGGTTGTCGTCCAACTGAGGCATCGGATGTGTGGACACGACGGTGAAGTCTTGCCCGGCGAATTTGCTTGATGCGTTGAGAGTTAATTCGAAGTCAACGTTCAACGGAGCGTCGTTGGCGATTTGCAAGTCAAATTCAGCAAGCGTTTGATCCGCCGCGATGACCAACGAATCGGGGCCGGTTACGCCCGTTGGCAAGTTTCCGAGTGAAACCGTCACGGGTTGCGGATCATTGCCTTCACGTCGCACATGCACTTCGGTGCGTGCTCGGCCGCCACGCACCAGCGGATCGGCAACGTGCACGTTCATCGTAACGGGATCGAGCCATCGGATGGGCATCTGGTACGTCTCAATACGACCATGTCCATTGAACTCACCGTACACCAGCAACGGCAATTGATCGGGCTCGTCGGTCGCAGTCGCGCTGCGCGTCAGCGTCACGGTGTGTGTTTCTTTTTCGACGGCCGTCTTGATCGTCCAATCGCCCGCCAGCACGCCCGGTGTGTTTTCGGATGTGGCCGCCGGTATGATCGGCAGGACGTCGACGCCCGCTTTGAATTTGGCATCCAACCGCTTGGGCGAAAGTGTGACGGAGTGTGAATGAACGGGGCGAGCAAATTCGGCGGGCGTGGTCGGTTGCATCGTAAACGGCGGCGCGGTGGATTTGGTCGCAGCCAGAACAATATCACCATCGCATTCGGCGGCCGATGAAAGCACGAACGGTTCCTTGACGCGCCGCAGCGAATGACTGTCGACAATGCAGTTCTGTTGCGGGTCATTGACGGCGGTCGCGCGAATTTTCAAAACACACAAACTGTCTGGTTTCCAAGCTTCCGTGGCCGCGAGATAAATTTTCGCAGCCGCGGCTTTGGCGGGAATTCGCGGATTTAAGATTCGCAACCCCGACTCCGAGTCGGTCAGCGCCAGATCGATCGCGCCGTCGTAACCGAAACGCGAGACCTGCAATTCCACACAACAGGCACCGTGACCAGGTTCGATCATGAATTTTTGACGCGTTTTTGCATCCGGCTTTAGTGTGACGGAGAACGTCCCGGACGGACTGCATTCGATGTGATAAGTGAATTCGTCACCTCCACGTTTCAACAAATCGGTGACTTTCAATTGATAGTCACCATCCTCGGGCAACGTTGCGTCGAAGCTCCATTCGTCCGCGTCCGTTACTTTCGTTTCCGCGATCTTTTTTCCTGCAGCATTTAGCAATTGCATTTTCAACAACGTGGGGCTGCCCAGGCTGCGCGTCCTCGCCGCCACACGAATGACTTGCCCCTTCGCACCGCGAAGAAAGTAGCGATCGACTTCGCGAGGTTGCTGCAAACGACCGTTGATGCCGATCGGTAGCGTCAGGCTGTCGGTCGATTCATTTTCAACGAACTGTGGATGGGAGCTGGATAGTATTGGCAACCAACAGGACGACTGAGAATCTTCGAAGCCGGCGCGAATGTAACGGATACCGACCGCTTCTGCAGGTGCGTCGACGTCTTGCGCCGGCACACGATCACCGTCCTGTCCAATGAATGTGACTTGCGTGTTTCGGCCACGGCAAACTGCCGCTGGAAAACATTGCGTAACATTCGGAAAGTCACCGATTCGAAGTTGATACATTGCACCGCCGGCGGCATTTCGACTGTCGTGGACTTCCAGCCAATAGTCACCTTCTTCGGTGAATTGATAGCTGAAACGGCAATCCGGCCCGATCGCAGAGTCGTCGACGTGGACCAATGTCTGACCTGCAACGTCCAGCAACCGTAGCACTGGATCCATCGGTGAACGAAGCTGTTGGGTGTGAACTTCGGCGGCGATCCGCTGGCCGGCAGTCGCATGAATTCGGTAGAAGTCACTCTTGGATGCGTCACAGATTCCCTCGACCGACGATCGCGTTGTTAATAACTGTGCGGTGTCGACCGAGTGATTGTTGCCGTTATCGACCACGGCATCCAAATCATCAACAAACAGCGTGTGCGATTTGATCGCACCGGTTGCCGTCGTCAACCACAGCGTCATGGGTCCTGGATTCACCGCTTTCGACAGCGTCAATGCCAGCGTGGCTTGCGAGGGTTCGATCTTGTCGACTTTCCAGTCCACGGATTGATCATTCGCTACAATTCGCAACGAGTCGTTCAGGTCGGTTCCTTGGATCTTTAACTGGATCGTTTGTCCTCGCTTGCAAGTTCGCGGCTGGATCGTGGAGATGGACTGGGCCGTGACTTGCGCCGAAAAGCAGAGCCATCCTAGGATTGCCATGCAAAAATGACGTGTTGGATTCTGCATGGGTCGCAGTGGGAAGGAGTGGGTTGGAGGATAGATTCACTGTGGCGGGTGCAATCGTTAAAACAATCCGGCGATCGGCTCGCCGTGATAAATGTGGTGCGGCCGATTCTCTGCGTCATGCCACGCTGCGGTCGCCGGGATCCCGAGCGCGTCATAGATCGTGGCCGCAAAGTTTTCTGGTTTGACGGGTTGTTCGGCGGGGTATGCACCTTGGGTATCCGACTTTCCAACGACGTTGCCGCCGCGAATTCCTCCACCGGCGAACAAAACGGATTGAACGGCGCCCCAGTGGTCTCGCCCCGGCAACTTGTAATGTTTCTCCAGCAAGGTGATTTGGGGAGTGCGGCCAAATTCGCCGGCCATGACGACCAGGGTCTCGTCTAATTCACCGGTCGAATGCAAATCATCCAGTAGGGCCGAGACGGCCTGGTCGGTGGGAGGGAACAGGTTGTTTTTCAAATGGGGGAACGCGTTGCCGTGCGTGTCCCAGGTTTCGTCGTTGCCAAGATTCACTTGCACCAGGCTGACGCCTGCACTGACCAATCGTCGCGCCATCAGCAACGACCAACCGAACGAATTGCGTCCGTAACGATCCAGTTGTTTGTCGTCGGCATGTGTGACATCCAGCGCCTGGTGCACGGCGGATTCGGTCAACAAGGACACCGCGCCTTGACGCAGCCGATCAAAGTTCGCAACGTTTGCGCACGACGCCAGGTTTTTGCGTTGTTGATTCAGCGATTCCAGTAACGCCAATCGTCCGTTAACCGTCTGCATGCCCAGACCGTCGGGCAAGGAAAGTTGGGGAGCCTGGAAGATGCGCTCGTCCGGCTTGCCGCGGTCTTGGTGGTCGAATTCAAATTCGGGAAACGCTCCATACGAAGTGTTGTGAAACGGTGATGCCTCGATCATCCATGGGTCATGTTGCGTTCCCATCGCACCGGAATGTTGACCGGGAATCACGCGTCCGCTGTTGTGCACCAGACGTTCAGGCAGCACTACCGCGGTTGGCAAATTGTTCTGTTGTCTTTTACGCATCGCGTAACCGGCGACGGCAGCGATCGAAGCGCGATTCTGTCGATTCGGGTTATTTGGACTGAATCCGGGTGGCAACTCGGAGTGCCCGGTCAGCATGATGTGGTGGGCAGCAGAATGTTCGTTGGAACCATGTGTCAGCGAACGACACAGCGACCATAGTGGGCTCCGCTCGGCCAGTTTCGGCAAGTGCTCGCAGATTTGAATTCCTGGCGTCCTCGTCGCACAAGGCTGAAACTCCCCGCGGATGTTGTCGGGAGCCTCAGGCTTCATGTCAAAGCTGTCGTGTTGGGAAAGCCCACCGGAAAGGAAGATGAAAATGCACGATTTCGCCTTGCCACTCGGTTGACCGCCCTCCGACGCAGTCGCTTGACGCAGGCCGGCCAGATGATTCATGCCCAGTCCAAGAATCCCGATCGCACCGGCTTGCAACGCTTCGCGACGCGAGTGCCCGGCGTGCTGCCAAGCGGACAGTGAGGTTTCAATAGGCCGATGATTCATGCCGTTGCTCCCGTGGACAGAATCGAGATCGGTGCGATTTCGCCGTAATCTTCCACGGCAACATCAGGCTTGGGATCCAATCCGTCGAAAGGCTTCATCATGGGCGATCACCCAGAAAGGCGGGATTTAAGGCGGGCACGTCTTTACCGGCGGGACCATTAGTCTACATAAAATGATCGCGTGAGACATGAATTGGGAGCCATTGGCCCGATTTCTGCCGCTTTGGCCAAGACGACAGTATCAATCGTTCGACGATCAAGGGTTCGTGCCGATAGGGCTACCGGGTGGAGGAGATTTCACGGATGTTGCCGGGTAAGTCAGGTCCGGTCGGTTCAGAAATTGGTCGATGCGCTGTTGAAGGAGTGCGGATTCTGCATCGTGATCGCTTGGATGGGCCTTGGCGTAAGCCTGCATCGAATCGGACAGTTCGCTCAACCAATCACGCATCGCGGCACGCACGTCTTGTCTGGCATCGGTGCTGTCCGCCGTTTTGAGTCCGCTAGACACGATGACTGCAAAGATGCGTCGCGCAGTCAGCGTCTCGTTAACGCTGCTTTGTGGTTCCAGCAATTTTAGACCGTGACGCTTTAGAGGTTGTAACACCAACGCAATTCCTGGATGAGACTCGTCGCGGGTACTTTGAACCGCAAGACGTCCCAGACGCTGCGGATTTAAGATCCCCGACAAGGTGATTTCGGCAGCCGTTTCGACGATCGAAAGCGGATCGAACACGGGCGAAGTTCGACCGTCCGGCATTTCGATCGACCATGCCGAAGCCGACGCGTCGGCGGGCACCAACTTGCGCGCGAGCGACGGATCGACGGCCAGCACACTTGGCTCCAGCGTGTTCAGGAGCATTCGGACCGCACGTTTTTGCTCCGATGCTAGTACGTCCACCGATTCGGCATCCACGTTGCCACCCAAACTGTGCGAGTACTTGACTCCGCCGATGAATTTCACCACCGCGTCGACTTGATACCGATGATGAAAGTAGAGCGGAGCGAAATAGCGAACCAGATCTCCCGACGTTTCACCCGGCAACAAGACGGAGTCATCGAACTTCGATAAGCCAAGTTTTCGTACCTCAATTGCATTTCCTAATGAATCGATCGGATCGCTTCCGTCATCCCACAAGTTGCCACGCGGGTCGGACGCCGAAGCGGGTCTTGCATCGGCATCGCTTAAATAGATCCATCCCTTGTCGATGGACTCAGCGACAAGTTCGTTCATTCGTTCTGTCGGTTTTTCACCGAGCGGACCGTACATCGCTCGGATACAGAATCGATCCCAATCTCCAACGCCGACGCCATAGGCTTCCGAAAAGTCGAGTTGATTGTCGTTTGTGACTAGAATCCGTGGCGCTGGGTAATCCATTACCGAGGCTCGATCGCCGTAGGTGCTGGCGGCAAAATTGTGGGCGAGTCCAAGGGTGTGGCCAACTTCATGGGCAGACAACTGACGAATCCGAGCGAGCGCGACCGAACTAGATTGTTCCGTTCCTGAATCGCCGTCGCCAAGGTATGTTGCGAGCATGGCGTCCAGGCCAAAGTTGGCGTTTGACACGGCACACGTGCAGCGATGCGGTTCCACCGCTCGCGATGTCGATGAGTTCGATGTCGACCGTGTCAGATTGTCGATCAACAATCGATCTTGACGAACTCGCAACGATCCTAGGGACACGTGACCTTTGATTATTTCGCCGGTTCTAGGATCGACAACGCTGGCGCCATAAGACCAGCCACGTGTCTGCCGGTGGACCCATTGGATGTAGTTGTATCGGACGTCCAGCGGATCCATGTTGGGCGGAGCGACTCGGACTTCAAACCCGTTCGGGAATCCGGCGTCCGCAAATGCCTGGGCCCACCACGATGCTCCTTCGACAAGAGCTGTTCGAATCGGTTCCGGTGCTGCAGGGTCGACGTAGTAAACGATCGGTTCAGATTCGCTCAGGCGATGACGCGTCATCATGCGTCGGTGCATCGACCGATCCAACGGTGCAGCGTAATCCGCGTAGTCAACGGAAAATGATCCGACTCGTGGATGAAAGTCTCGGACAGCATAGTTCTGGTTCGGTAATCGGATCAAACTGACGCGTTGCCGGATGGTAAACGCTTCGCCTGTCGCAGCGACGGATTCAACCTGTTTTCCTGGTTCATCGGCCGCAAACGTGAGGGCGGCTTCAAGTTCGATATTGTCCGGAAAAGCCTTGATGCGATCGGGCAAGACCCCGCTTCGGTCGGCGCGAAGCGAATAATTACCTTGGTCAGTGGACTTCAATGTGCGAATCACCTCATGCCGGTCGGCGACGACCAAGCCCGTTACGTCGACCAAAACAGCGGCGCTGTTCGAGTCGGCCGCAACGATCAAACCGCCCCATAAGATTGACGATGCGAACGAGTCCTGAACGGCACGTTGTTCAGCTGCCGGGGCACCGTCGGCTCGAAAACGAGTGTTTCGTTGTTCTAAAAAGACCCGCCTGCCCACTCGTTTCCACGTGCACAAGCGTTCGAGCCCCAATTGACCGCGATCGAGTCCAACAGGATTACTGCCAAGCCCGCTCGCCAAAGCATCCAGCATCAAGAATTCGTCGCCCCATCGATCGATCTTGAGCAACACCTGGCCGGAATCGTCGTCCCAGTAAACATCAAAGAAGCCGCCGTGATAGTTCAGCGAAGCCGTCGTGTCAGCAATCGATGGTAACGGTTCTGTTTCCGCGGCACAGATTGTCACCTGAAGCCATGGAAGAAATGAACTTAAGACCAAGAACCAAATCGGTAGGTGCAAGCGTTTCATCAATCACCCTGTCGCTGGGAAGGATCATCACATTCGTGGATGACCTAAGCTTAATCAGGTTGATAAGCCACGAAAACGAAACACGTGAAAAACATGACGTGATTCCAGGGCTTGGAAATCGCAATGATGTCATCATCCTGGGCAAGCGCGCTGATTATTGTTGAAGCTAATTACCACAGAGTACGAGCGGTCCGACGCAGGCATGATCTTCACGATTCTCGTCGTCTGGGTTATTATGGCGGGGGTGGTCTGGTGACTCGGTAGGGTAGACGATGACGAGTGTTGAACGGTTGCGGCTGGCGGATTTCAAACGACGCGTTGTCGCTGGTTCGTTTCCAGAATTCTCGTGTTTGTCTGATGCGTTCAAAGCGATTCAGTTCGTTCAGGCTGACCCAATTCGATCACCTGCCAGGGCGCAAGATTTGACGTTGCGGCAACGTGTCGCCGGATACGTGGCGGGAGAGTTAGAGCAGTCGTTTCCGGATCTGGATGCGGAGGAAGGTTATTTATACGCCTACGGATTTATGACGCCCGCGGTTTGGCGACAACTTCGATGGCGTCCCCACGGTAAAATGAAGAAGCTGGAACGGGACGTGCTCGAGGCGGTGGCCGAAATGGGCGAGGTTCATCCACGTGAATTGGATGAAAGGTTCGGTCGGAAATCGGTCCAGAACTACTGGGGTGGCAAGTCCAAGGAGACGAAGCGCGTTCTGGAGAAACTGCATCATCATGGATACTTGAGGGTGTGTCGTCGCGAAAAGGGGATTCGTGTTTATCAAGTGCCTGAGGATTCAGACGGCAAGGCAAGTGAACCGGTCGAGCGTTTTCGCCATTTGGTATCGGCGACGGCCCGCGTGTTTGGCCCGACAACAAAACGGTTTTTGGTATCAGAGTTGCGAAGCCAAAACCACCTGTTGCCGAATCGAAGCGATCGGCTGGCGGCGGTAGAATCCTTGATCGACTCCGGGAAACTTTCCGAGGTTGATGTATCCGGTGTCACCTACGTTTGGAGACGCCAGGAATGGCCCGTGCAACCGGTTCCAGAACGCGTGCGTATTTTGGCTCCCTTTGATCCCTTGGTGCGCGATCGAGAACGATTCGTGCAACTTTGGAATTGGAGCTATCGATTCGAGGCATACGTTCCGCCGGCAAAGCGGCAGCGGGGGTATTACGCGATGCCGGTTCTTTGGAAAGACGAAGTGGTCGGTTGGGCGAACGCGCAAGTGATCGATGAACGCTTGAAATTAGAATTCGGCTACGCGGCCAAACGCCCTCATGCGAAGGCGTTTCGTTTGCTGGCCGAGGCCGAATCAGAAGCGATGGCCAAATTTTTAGGTTTGGAAAGTGGAGCTTGGGAGCTTTTCATTTGATACAAGCCGACGCGTTGTCCCGTGACGATCCGTAGTGCTTCGCACAGGTTTCATTTTGGGGTACGACAGACTTCCAGTCCGTCGAAAAGCGTCGGAATCGACGGACTGGAAGTCCGTCG
>JAGQPO010000473.1 GCA_020426665.1 Planctomycetales bacterium | reverse complement strand
GGTAGTTTCGGTCGGTAGTGGCATTCAGGAAGGAATGCTTACGAGTTTTTGTGTCAAAAAAACAGCACATCGTATTGAATTTGCCGAGATCCAGTGCGAGAATTTTTATAGTACTTGTGTCCCTTGGGTTTGGGGTGGTCACATTGTGACAGTCGTTTCTTTCGGCAATGCAAGATCACGGGGCTGAGTCACCAGATTTTATTCGAACGACTCCCGCCCCAAACCCAGGACTTACATGGATTCTTTCGGCGAGCAAACGAAAACATTTATTAGCGTTAAATCAAATGATAGGAGCGATCGAGTGAAACAGGCCTTCGTGTCTTTTATTTTTGCATTAGGCATAGTTTGTCCAACTGGTCATGCCCAAGACAAACTTAATATCGTCCACATCGTTGCCGACGATCTCGGCTGGAAGGACGTTGGCTTTAACGGGGCGACTGATATCCGAACCCCAAACATCGACGCACTCGCTAGAGGTGGCGCGAAATTCACTCAGTTTTACACTCAGTCGATGTGCACGCCCACTCGTGCAGCGTTGATGACCGGGCGCTATCCGTTCCGCTATGGGTTGCAAACCATTGTGATCCCTGGCCCCGCCGATTATGGCCTCGACACGACGGAGTATCTGTTGCCGCAGTGCCTAAAGGATGCGGGCTACCACACCGCGATCATCGGCAAGTGGCACCTCGGGCATGCCCACATGAAGTATTGGCCAAAGCAGCGGGGTTTCGACTATCAGTACGGCGCGATGATAGGCGAGTTGGACTACTTCACGCACAGTGACGCTGGCGTGCTGGATTGGTTTCGCAACAACAAGCCGGTCAACGAGAAAGGCTATACCACGCAACTCCTCGGGGACGACGCGGTGAACTTTATCCAACGGCAGACTGCCGACCGGCCGTTTTATCTCTATCTGGCGTTCAATGCGCCGCACACTCCTTATCAAGCCCCACAGGAATACATCGCGCGCTTCGCAGACATCGCTGATCCAACACGTCGCATTTACGCGGGCATGATAGCTTGCCTCGATGACGAGATTGGCAAGGTGGTAGCTGCACTTGAAAAGAAGGGGCTCCGTAAGAACACTCTCATCCTACTGCATAGCGACAACGGCGGCACAAAAAACGCGATGTTTGCCGGGCAGATGACCGACCTCTCCAAGACCGTACTACCTTGTGACAATGGTCCCTATCGTGATGGCAAGGGATCGCTGTTTGAGGGTGGCAACCGCGTCGCGGCGTGTGCAAACTGGCCTGGAAAAATCAAGCCGCAAACGGTGGAAGGGATCATTCACGCGGTGGACCTCTATCCGACGTTCGCCGCACTCTGTGGTGCATCCACCGACAAGTGTAAGCCGTTGGATGGCGTGAATGTCTGGGAGACGATCGCCCAGGGTAGCCCATCGCCAAGAACCGAGGTCGTCTACAATGTCGAACCTTTTCGGGGGGCGTTGCGACACGGAGACTGGAAACTGATCTGGCGGTCTCTCATTCCTACAAGCGTCGATCTCTACAACCTGGCGACCGACCCGTACGAGCAAGACAACTTGGCCGCCGCACATCCCGAAAGGGTAGCGGCCATGCAAGAACGCCTCAATATTTTGGGAGGTGAGTCGGCCAAACCGCTGGCGTTGATCTACGTCACCCGTGTTGGCTTGGCACACGGTAAGCCGCTCATGGCCAACGAAGGAAATGACGACCAAGCCCCTCTCGATGCGCACGGTCCGTCAATCACGGACGAACGTTTTGGCGATCCCGATCGACCCTGAACGACAAACCGACAGAAGCTGGTTAACCGCCGACTGTTCTCATTGGCAAGGCCTCCGTTCGCATCGGCATGGAACGCCAACACACACTTCGGGGCGTTACCGGTGCGATTCGTCGGGACACAAGCCTGTGTTTCCGCTGCGCTGACTCCGCAGAAGATCGGTCATACAAGTCAGCCGCTGATGATCGCAAAAAGGGGAAGGGGGTAGTTTCCCATTAATTACCCCCTTCCCCTTTTGCCCAACGAGGTTCGCCGATCGCTATTCTGCACTGCGATGCACCACGGGCTAGCCGGATCGCGGTAGAATCCACTCCCCTTCGCTTCGACGGACTTACACGCTATGGCTAAACCGCTTTTATTCTATGTGTCACCAACAGAACGCGAGCATCGTTACCTGATGAGTTCCTCGATCGTCTGGAACACGTTTGATGGCAATCATCGTGACGTCGAATCGTGGAACCGACTATTCGATAAACGTGCTCGACTTGCTTCCGCGAGGAAGCCACCGGAAGGAATACTACTTGGAGATGATGTTTGCGCAGACTTTTTGCCAGCCTGCAGAAAGACGTTTGCGATCGGCAAGACGCTTTGGAAAAAACTCAAAAAGCGGTTGTCTGAAACGGTCGAAACCATTCCTATCTCAATCCTCCGGGAAGCCCCGTTTGACAGGTTCGATTTTCCAAAGTTGCCTAAGAAGAAGCAATTGGACTTGGTGTTGCTTCGCAGCCTAGCCAATGTTCCGATCCGCCATGGACAACGAGGATTCTGGGACACGAAGAATCTTTGCTTCGACATGGGATTGAGCAAAAACTGGGGCGCGACAGATCCAGAGGCAACGAAGTCACTGTTTCTAGATCCGGAAGAGTTTTTTGGTTGGGAGTTTTTCACGATCGATGGCGAGTGGGTCGCATCGGAGTCGTTCGTAGAATGGTATGAACATCTGGAGTTAAACGGCCTGAGCTTTCATCAACTCGATTACGCGGTTCGTAAACGTCCGCCGCGACTTAAACTAAAAAAGAAGATGCCAGAGCCTCCGGAAGTGGAATTGGAGAAATCATCCACTTTCAATGAAAAGCTTGCCGGGCAATGGATGAAGAAATGGGATTGGACTGTCGAATGTTTGAGAAACCGCAAATGGGGCCCCAAAAAAGTGCGAATCAAACCACCGCTCCAACCTGACTTGGTACGTCGGTTTGAAAAGCGATTCGGAATTGAATTGCCCAAGGACTTTTTTGACGTGATTACCAAACTCGGGCGATCGGCAACGATCGATTTAGGTGGCGTAGATGTGTCCCATCCCGCTTATCCAGATTGGGACGAATTCTCTCGTGCGATGCCAAACTTGATGTTTGGGCACCAGCTTGAACTGTGGTCTTTCGATACTGTGAAGAAAGAGTATGGACCCTACAGTGACTGGTCTAATACGCTCGATCAATTCGACGAGAGCGACTATGACACACACTACCTTAACAAATTGCCGATTCATATGATCGGCAATGGCGACATTGTCGCGCTCGATTTAGAGTCAGGAATTCCGACCTATCTCTCTCACGATGGTGATGCTGATTTGCAGGGAGCGTCTCTCGCAAATAGTTTTGTTGACCTGATTTCGCGTTGGACGGAGGCGGGACTCCCGTGGTTGGACTTCATCCCGAGCACCCCTTTCTACGATCATCGCAAGCGAATCATTTCGACCGATAATGACTATGTAACACGACTCCATCACTGGCTTCGAGGCTTTTCTGGAGAGGATGATGATTCGATTTGAGCGAGACTATGAACTCACCTACGAACTTCGTGAAAGTTGGAACCAACAGATTCAACACCAGGTCGAAGAAGTGATGTCTGATTGGGAGAAATGGCCGCTACTGGAGAACGTCGGATCGCAATGGACCGAAGCGCCACCCCGAATCAAACGAGCCACGAAACAGCAGGCACAAAATGGGATGTTCTCCGACCATGCGTCCAAAGTTTCAGAAAAGGCAAATCCAGGCCTCAGGCTGGTTTATCACAACCAGGCGATCTTTCTGAACGCACGTCGTCGAGAGTTCGAAAAGATCTGGAGGACTTCCTATCAGCAAGCGATATGGAAACGGACTCGGCGTGCAATGGACACGCTCGTCAAACGCTTTCCTTTCGCAGAACATTTTGGTTTTTACTGGGTCGCCGGAATGATCGGCAGCGTCGCCTGGGAACGACTTCATTGTGCATCGATCGACGCCCCGTTCAACGAATTCAATTTGACCATCGTCCAAGCCGGCTTCCTGCCATCAGGAATCGACGGATCTGACTGGCGCACTTGCCGCTTTCTCTATTTCTGAATCGCGGCGGCGAGCACACGGCAACCGACTCGCAAACTCCACTAACGTGACAACGCCCGCTCGATGGCGGGCGTTTTGGGGCTTGTCCGCTCGGATGAGCGACCTGTCCTGCCGCATCACCGGACCGACTGCCGGGGATGCGGGTGGTCCATTGTAAAACTCAGTCGAGTTGCAGTTCGAGGATCTTGTTTCGAACGGCCGTGTCATTGACTTTATCCATCAGTTCGTCGCGAAGCGCTTCGTTGTACAATCCGTGTTCGGCCAGCAACGTGGTAGGTGCAGCGACCATATTCCGATCTTCCGTGTAGTCGTAGTCGACCGTGTAGGTTCTGGTCGGCTGGGAGTAGTTGGGGAAAATCTGGTTCGTCTGTCCCACGTGGTGGTAGGTGATCGTGGTGTTGTAGGGCACGTAGCCCATCACCCACCAGCTCCATCGCCATCGAATCCAGTTGTACAAGGGGAACAGTGTCGTTGCGAAGTCTCCCTCGACGACCCAACGTCGCGTGACGCTGACGAGCGACCGATTGGACGGCCCCGGCTCGTTGCAGAGACTACGAAAACTTGAGTCGCCGACGCGAGGCGAGCCAAAGGTGTGCAGTCCGCGAACGGGGATGTCGTCGTCATATTGCAGTCGGGCGGCGGTCAATGTTGCTACGGCGCCGCCGAGTGAATGCCCCGTAATCCAGATCTTTTTTCCTTGATCGTGTGCTGTACGAACGCGGCTGCGAACGTCGGCATAGGCGCTTCCGGTCGCATACCAAAAGCCTTCGTGCACGTACATCGATCGGCCGCCGATTGTACGTTGGATCGCGGTCGCATTGAGGTCACCCAGCCAATCTGCGACGGGATTCCACGTGTTACTCATTCCCCAGTGGCTGCCGCGAAAGACGACGATCATAGCGTCGTCCATATTTATGAATCCGACCTCAGTTCCCGTGTCGTTGGTCGACAAAAAACTGACACTGTTGACGCCCCAGACGCCCGCGTTAGTCGGAGCGAAAAACGAGTTCCGGTAAATCTTTGACGACAGAAACTCCATCAGTGTCGCATTGATGACCGCGTTGTCGTCGTCGTCAATGCAGTCATCGTCCGCACGGAAATGATCGAAAGGCTTGGTCGTGTCGAACTGGTAAAGCCATGTGAGGCTACCAGTTTGGTAGTACTGCGCCTGCGAAACATTGCCGGCCATGATGGCGAACATCACGATGGCGAAAAGTCGGACGACGGATGTGAGTCTTGGCATTTTATTAGCCCGCGGTGAAGGTGGTTGGTGGAACATTTAAGACACCCTCCCAAGCGGTAACGGGAACGAAACGTTTCACTTCCCGACCAATCTCTTTCGGCGATGCCAGATCCCGCGCCGCCGCAAACGCAAAAAAAGCCTGAAAATCAGCAAGAATCAAGACTCGAGACGTGATCAAAAAATCTTTCCGTGAAGGAAAAACTATGGAGCAAGTGAGATTTCCACGCAAAGAAAAACCTCGTCGTCTGACCTGACGGCATCCGTTCCAGATCCGCTTGGAAGACGAAAGCAACAAAAGACAGTGTTGACTGCTCTGAACAATCACGA
>JAGQPO010000472.1 GCA_020426665.1 Planctomycetales bacterium | reverse complement strand
ACCTGAAAGGTGGCGGCCAGTTCGGCGGATTCAGCGGCCCGGATGGCTTTGGCGTCGCACTACGTGGCCTTTGTCGTGTGCTGGACTACGTCGATATTCCGTATCATCTTCGCAATTTCGACGACATCAAAAGTTGATCCGTCAGTCCGGTTGACGTATCACATTGCTTTGAGGTGCTTGGATTACGTCGGGGAGTTTTGCAACCCGTGTGATCACTTGCGGTTTGCGGGGACGAACCGTTCGGTTGGTGGTTTCAAAGAACGGGTTGAGCTTGACTGCAGGAACGCCAAATTCGTCGGTCTGAGCCTCGTCGATCAACAAGTCATCATCCAGCAAAGCATCGTCCAGCAAATTTTCATCCAGCAGATTTTCATCCAGCAAACGATCGCCCGTCATTCCGTCGTCGATCGTTGACGGTGGGATGGTCGGATAAACGATGCTAGCGGTTGACGGATCGTCATCGTTTCGGCTGCCCACCGGTGGTGGAAGCTCCTCGTAAGCCTTGTCATTCAAGTAATCTGGTTCGTCGCCGGCCTTTTTGGGAACAGGAGGCAGTCGATTGGTTTTTAAATGCGGTTGGTTCGGCGGGCCGAGCAACATTTCCTCTGGCGCCTGCTGCCCTGGTGGAATCAGATCGCTGGGTGAAACGATTTCACGTGATTCAGTCTCGGCCGGGGCGTTGGTGGCTTCGCGGACGTCGCTCTCGGGCATCGGTATTGATGCGGCGCCTTGCGTGAACCCTTCCGCGGCATCGGAGGAACCAACCGAGTCGTGCCGAATGATTTGTCGACCGCCATTGTCAGAGGTTCCAGGGTTTTCAGGCGTTGCGTTTGGGGAGCCTGTTGCCGGTACCCAGCTCGGTGGCAGTGTGTGAACGTTGGCGGAAGATGGAGAGTTCGTGTCGAGAAACAACGGTTGGCTTTGCTGCGTCGCTGGCATCGGATACGACGTGTGCCCGCTGGAATCCGGGGCGAATAATCCATTGATTTGCGGCGAGAAATCGCATGTGTTTTGGTCGCATGGGACTGTTCCGCGTGAACTCGCAACAAGCCCCGCTCCAGGGGGATAGATTAGTCCGCAGGTGTCGTGAGATTTCTTCGGGCCAAATTGATCGGGAAAACTTTGGGGCGGAAGATCTGCTCCGGGCCGAATCCCTCCGTCACGACAAACGTGATAACCGTCTCCCCAGCCCACGCCCAGCCATCGGCCGAGACGTTGTAGTGATGCCGGATGGTCGGCGACCGCGGTTGTCGAAACACCCAGTACGGCCGAGCAGACCAACAGTGCCGCTTGGCGACGGCGATCAGAAAGTGAATTGCCCGACATACACTCGTCATCCATAACGGGTCTGCAAAAATGGAGCCGAACGGCAAATGGGGGCTGTTCAGCGGTTTTAAACCTTTTGGTCGTTTACGACTAATCGACAAATTCGACACGATTCTCGGAGATGGACCATGTCACAGGCCCCATTTTTGACGGCAGCCAAAGGAACGGACCGGGTTGTGATGGCTGCGTGGACTTTGTCGGCCAATCGGTGACGGGTCTTTCCCTACGCCACCATTTAATTGGTTCGGTTCTTAGCGGTTTGGCCTATGGCGAGCTAGTTTTCTGAGAAGGCGATCTAGATGTCTCCCTCACCAGTACCAACAGTTTTGATCTTTCGGAACGCCACTCAGCACTGCAACAGCCCCTGGCTTGGCAGTGCGAATCCGCGGAAAAGCAAACCATGTCTCAACGAAGCCGATTTTTTGTTGACCCTAAAGTCCAAATGGCCATCATTCGCCGAATGATGATGCACTGGTCCCTGACCGTCCTGGCGCTACTTGCGATCGGAATCGGAGTGCAAATGGTCTATGCACCTGGAAACCAGTCGGTTTGGCAGGCCATCGCCCGTTCATTCGGAGCCCAGGCACCGTTATTATGCTTGATGTTCATGCTGATTCCGGTCTACGTCTGGGACATCGTGAAACTAAGCCATCGTTTCGCCGGCCCGATGTTGCGTCTGCGTGGCATTTTGAACGAACTGGCTGACGGCGGGCGTGCCACACAACTGAAGTTTCGCCCCGGCGATTTCTGGCAGGACACGGCAACGGATTTCAATCGATTTTACAAAGAACACATCGATCTGAAAAATCGCTGTGAGGAATTGCAGAACGAATTGAAGCTCCTGACCGATCGTGGCGCCGATGCCGCGTCAATCGATGTCGAAGCGGACGAAATCACCGTTTGAACTGCAGTCTGAATCACCATTTGATTCACCCTCTGAATCGCCGCCAGATCCCGTTCCTGTGATCGGCGAATCAGCAAAATTGTTCGCTTGATCTGTGATTCTTCCAAAGCTCATCTACGCATCGATTCGCCAAGGCGTCATAATGAAGGGGTCACCCCACAACCCCGCACGAGCCTACGCCGATGTTCCGATCGACTTCCAAGCACTTTCCTTTATTAGCCCCATTCGTGGCGCTGGCGTGCTTCAGCGTTTCGCTAATCGTTTCTCCGTCGACTCGCACTTTTGCACAAGAACCAGCGGTCGAGACGCCGCAAGCCGGTGAAACAGAAACGGAAAACAAGAATCCTGGCGATCAGACATCGAAGGACGCGGCTTCCGAGACCATCGATTTAAAAACGCCGCCGTCGGACCCCGGACAGGACGACTTGGACGAAGCGGCAATTTTGCGTTTTGACGCCAAGAGCGCGCGTGAATTGCAAGCCGTCGAACGGTTGTTACAGTCGGCCATCAAGAAGGGATTGAGCGGCGAAAATGCGTCCTTTGGGAAGAAGATGTTGGGATCGGTATTGTTGCAGAAAAGTCAACAATTGATCGCGGCGATGGGACAGCCCGGACTCACACCCAATCGGGCCATCGGACTCCGTGACGAAGCGCTGAAAACTCTCGACGAGGCGGTGGTAAATGATCCGGGGTTGGTAGAAGCATACTTGTTGGTTGCTCGATTGAATCTGCTTCCCGGCGGCGACAAAGACGCGATCACGGAGGCAACCACCA
>JAGQPO010000471.1 GCA_020426665.1 Planctomycetales bacterium | reverse complement strand
CTACTCGCGAGATTTACCATGCGGCTGGGCCGGGTGTGCAGTTAACGGCGCTCAACAACGGGTATTTGGGAATTCCGATGGCGATCGCCGTCGATGCGGCGGGCGAGATGATCTACGTCGGTGATGCGGAACGTCGCGCGGTGTTTCGTCTGCCGATCGGGGGTGGCAAACCAGAGTTGGTTGCCCGGGTAAACGCTCGCGGGTTGTCCTTTGATTCCCAGGGAAACCTCTGGGCGGTCACGCCGGATGCAGCGGCGGTCCAAAAAATCGATGTCTCAAAGAACTCTGCCGAAACGGTCATTGACGGCCGCCCGTATCAATTTCCAAACGGCATCGTGTGGGCGGGTGACGAGGGTTTCGTGACCGACGGATATGGAAAATCCATCTGGCGGTTTACGGCCGACGGAAAAACGGAGAAATGGTTCGAGGGCGATCCGCTTTCCGGACCAGTCGGGATCACCGCAGACGATACGTCTTTGTACGTTGCGGATCCACAAAAAAAACAGGTCTTCCGCTTCGATCGAAAAACCAAAGCGGTCGAACCTGTTTTATAGAAATCAGCGTTTGATTTCGGAGTCGATATCAGTCGCGAACGATCACTCGGCCGTGCTTTGTGATCACCACGTCGACGCATTCCCCACAGCACTCGAACTTGTAAGTCAGGATCTTGCGTCCCAAAAAGCCGCTCTTGCATCCGACATAGCAAGGTGTTTGGCCGGCACAACATGCCGGAACACAAACCGTCACCGGATACTTACAGCAGGTGCAAGGATCGACGACGCAGAACGAAACGGAAACCGGAGGCGGTGGGCAGCAGACCGGAGCGGGGGCACAGCAAGGTGCCGGAGCCGGATCGCAACATCCAGCCGATGCATTGGCTGCAACCATTAGTCCCGCAAACAAAGCGGCACAACACGCGAAAACTCGAAGACCTTTCATCAGGAATTCCTTTTTCAGGGGGTATTGAAAAGCACCAGAGGTGCTATAGCGACATCAGTTTGATTGGAAAAGCTTTGCTTACCATCAAGGGTTCTGCAAGCCGCCTAGATCCAACTGCTCAGAATTTCAGTGAAGCAAAGGATGTACCGTTTACGTGGTTTTTGCAGGCATTTTTGCGTTAACCGATTTTTATGGAGCAATCACCTGCCGTTGGGACATGGACAGGGAATGCGTGCCGCGGCCGAATTTTCTTGAGAATTCTTTGAATTTCGTCATCAATTTGACGCCGCGTGACGCCGGTCTGGTAGTGGCGGAAAGAATTACGGCTTCGCGCGCTGTGACTTGCGTCCTTGAGGCGCATTGTGCGGATATGGGAAATCTGGGCGAAACGTGCGACTAGCGTTCCGTCCAGATTAAATATTGGGGTTAACTTCGACTTGTACGACGGACTTCCAGAAGAGTTTCGATTCGTCCGGCAATTTACGAAAGTCTTGACGACTTTCGCTACGTTCCTGGCATCAGAACTGAATCTGGGCGAAGCACTCGTGTTGTGACTCGATTGCCGACGGGCCTGCGATCAAATTCTTCGGTGGTAATGTAAAGGAGGTGGTGGGTGGCGCTGATTGATCTGGATCATGCTTTAAAAAAACTGCTAGTAACGCAGTTGATCGCACTGATTTCTAATGCGTTGTCATGCCGCTCACCCAATCGCCAGCTGATGCCGTTAAATCGATTCCTTGAACGTTCAAGTCGCAACCACTCGAAGGACTGCCGGGCACCATCGTTGCACCCTTCGACTGGGGGGCGGTTTTTCGGAGCGGCGATGCTAGTGATGCTTTGTCTAGGATCAACTGGCTGTGTTCGTCGTCGAATGACGGTGCGAACGAACCCGCCTGGTGCGATGGTTTCAGTCGACAATCAGGTGGTTGGCGTGTCACCGGCATCGACACCGTTCGTCTACTACGGGACGCGAGAATTTAGAATCGAGGCAGACGGTTATCGAACGGAGACGATTCGGCGACGATTCAACCCACCTTGGTACCAATGGCCGGGGATCGATTTTGTTGCTGAAACGTTATGGCCGGGTGAAATCAGAGACGAACGGGTGATCGATGTCACGTTGACACCGAAGACACTCCCGGGGTCCGACGAAGTTCTTGCGCGGGCCAACGGGTTGCGAGCCCAATCTCGTAGCGGTGTCGTCACGGCGCCACGGCAGTAACAGGGGCGGGCAATTCCGGCGGGACCAGCCTACGTATCCCCGGGTATACGAAACGGACGGGCATCGCAAAACTATGTACCGAGATCCAGTGATGGGTCGTTGGTCCAGCCACGCTGACGTGCGCTTTGGAATTTTAGAACCGTTACGGAGCGGAGATGGCGAAGAAAAAGTCAAATGCGTCGTTCGAATATGTCGAACCCATCGGAGACCGCGTGCTGGTTCGCAAGGACGAACCGAAGCGTGAAACCCGGGGCGGGATTGCATTGCCGGACGCGGCAGAGATACCGACGATTACCGGCCGCATTGTGACAATCAGCGCAGTGGTCGAAAATGACGAGGAATTGCCGTTACGCCAGTACGACAAGATACTTTTCCACCCTAAAAACGCGGTACCCGTCGATCTGGAGCACGACAACCAGTTGTTTGTCGTTCCGGTAGACGACATTGTCGCCGTGTTCCGACGCGAGAAGCCCGAAGAAGACTGATAAACAAATGGTCGGTAGTGCCGTTTGGCTTTATCGTTCGAGTAAATTCTTGGTGAAAGTCTGGGCACATTATTTCCCACGAAGCAGTTACACTGTGAATTAGGCATCACGTCACCCCCGCTCTGACGGCGAGTTTAAAGACTGGTCGGTTTTGCTGGGGTGTTGTCCTCGTGGGGATGCCATCTGACACGATTGAACTTTGTGGCTTGAATCAAGCAGTTGGAACTATGACTTCAGTCACCGAATTAGTCAGCCGAAGCCAGGACGGGGCGGAGGGTGAAACCAACCAATTGTTCTCGGTGATGTACGACGATCTGCGCCGGCTGGCGGGTCGCTTCTTGCAGAACGAACCACTGCGACATCGGCTCAGTAGTTCGTCGTTGGTTCACCAAGCCTACATGCGGATGGTCGACCACTCGCGCATCAACTGGCAGGGTAAGACTCATTTCTTTGCGATCGGCGCTACGGTAATGCGGCGAATCTTGGTTGATCATGCGCGCAAGGTCCAGTCGCTTAAACGCGGCGGCGGTTGGGAGCGTCGTCAACTGCATGACGACGTGACGTTTGAACTCAGTCGTGACGATGATGTGGTTGCACTTGACGACTTGCTGGAGCGGCTGGACACCTTAAATCCGCGGCAAGCAAAAATCGTCGAGCTGCGTTTTTTCGGAGGGATGACGATGCGTGAAATCTCCGCCGAGATGAAGTTGGGGCTTCGCACCGTCGAAAAGGAATGGGCGATGAGTCGGGCTTGGATGCGCCGCGAGTTGCGGCGTGGTGAAGGAGAGTCCGATCACGATGATGATCAAAACACTTCGTCGGCGAATGACTCGCCGCGCCATGATTCAACGCAATCGGATACAGAGACGACTTGATGGATGCGGATCGTTATGCGCGGGTCCGTGAGTTGTTTTTGGCTGTCGACGACCTTCCTGATGACCAACACGAAGAATTCTTGGCCAAGCAGTGCGGTGACGACGTTGAATTGATCAACGAAGTCATGTCATTGCTGCAAGAGCACGACGTGGAGTCGGCGCGGCTGGAAGGGCAATCGGCCAAACCGCCATCGTTTCCAAGCTCAAATGCCGGCCAACCAACACCGGGTATTCGTTCCGCTGAATCGGGGGCGGGGTCCGATTCGGCGTCCAATCTGGCGTCGCCATTCATGCCAGGCGCGTTGCAGTCATCGCGATCGAATTCGGATCGGTCGGCATCCGAACAAAAGATGCAGAAGCGGAAAACATCCAAATCCGGCGGTCGACGGAGCGGCGTAGGGAGCAAGGGCAAGCCATCGCTTTCCGCGGAAGAGACACAGCAGAGTGCACAGCGGACTCATGCGTCTCCGCGGCGTTTCGATGACGCGCCGGTTCCTTCAAAGCCGCCATCGGCAGGGATTTGGCAGACGCAAGCCAAGCGGCATCGTCGATTCAACTCTGGCTGGCTGTGGCTGGCTGCAATTTTGCCGACCGCTTTAATCGGTTGGTGGACCTACACAAGAGTGGCAACCAGTTTGCGAAACGCGACGGGAAACGAGTTGGCCGGAGTTGCGGAAAGTGTGCGAATGAGTGTCAGCCGGTTTTTGGATGATCAATCTCGGTTGGCCGAATCGTGGAGCCGGTCGCCCGAATTGCGCGCCGCTATCGTCGCGCTCGTGAAAGCCAGCGCGGAAGACGATTCCATCGAGTCGTTGCGTCAGTCCCCTCATGCTGGCGAGATTCGAACTCAACTGATCAGATTGTCCCAGCGCCCCGAAATCAAGTACGTCGTCTGGGATAGGACCGGCAGGATCTTGGCGAGTTGGTTGGAAGATGGAGCCGATGTCGGTGGAAGTGTGGCTCCCGAAGGGGCGGCAAATCTGTCACGTGCGATGCGTGGCGAAACCGTGCTGTTCGGCCCTGCGATTCTGGAAGCCGACGGCAGCGGTTTTAAGCCGGAGACAGATCTACCGGTGATGGCGGAGATCATGCCGATTCACGATGATCGCGGTGTTGTCATCGCCACGTTATTGGTTCGTGGTTTGGGAATGTACCAAGACTTGGACGAAATTTTCCGGCAGGCTTCTCAGGCCGGCGGATTGGACGTCTACGCTGTTAATCGCAACGGAATGATGGTGACCACCAGCCCCAATGCGATGTCTCAAGTCAGCGGAAGCGACGGCAAACCGACAAGTGTTTCCTGTCGGCTTCGCGTGTCTGACCCGGGCGATTCAGGAGAAGTGGCCAACCAGATCGCAATCGTGACTCGCAGGACTCAGCCGTTGACTTACGCCGTCGCGGGAGCGTCGTCCGGTCACTCTGATGCAAAGCTGGACGCCTATCGCAACTATGTCGGCACACCCGTCGTCGGAGCGTGGCGGTGGCTTGATCGTTGGGACTTGGGAATCATTGTCGAACGGTCGGCCGAATCCGCCTATGCGACGGCAGGGATCGTTGGCTGGGGCTTCGTCGTACTCGGAGCCCTGTTAACGCTAACGGCATTGGCCGCTGCATCGCAAATTGCAAAACGAACCGCATTGGCGCAGGCA
>JAGQPO010000470.1 GCA_020426665.1 Planctomycetales bacterium | reverse complement strand
GATGACGCGGGATTTGAAATCATAGATTCTTGGCGGCGGCCCCGTTACCGCTGCCGTTCGCGCAACCAACCGACGCCTGTCGCCATGCTGCGATTGATGGGCTCCAAGGACGCCCTCCTGAATTCATATGGCCGCTATTTCCTGTGATTCGCTCCTGAAGTCGCGGTTTGATGACTGCACAGTCGATGATGGTGGATTCCAAACAGTTTGCTTGATTTTCCTACCTCCCTTTTCCTACCTTCTGTCTGCTATCCTGAACGGACGATTGAGCCAAGCAGCTACCAACTGAAAATAGGTACTGCCACGAATTCCTGTTGATTCGATTCGGTTACACTTTCAAACAGCGGCGATGGCTCGGGCTGTCGTCGTGGCCCGAATGCGCGAACCAACCGTTGCACACGAAGGCACGGAGTCAGCGTCAAACGATCAACTACCAACTCGTTCGCCGTGCCTCGGTGAACGGTGCCGTTCGCGCCGCTGACCAACGCCTGTCGGCCATGCTGCGATTGGTGTGCTTGAAAGTGCGCCCATCTGATGTCATCGGACTTCTGTTTCCTATCATTCGCTCCTGATGCCATGGTTTGATCATGATCGTACTTGTCTATGGCCGTTGGCCAAATCGTCTCTCTGGCGGATATCCCAGGGGCGACGCCACCGCGCTGCCGCTTGGTCGGCTTGCCCCTGGCTATGGATGTCGTGTGCCCTTCAGGCACCAGGCAACTTGAATTCTGACGATGTCATGCTGACAACCGACGCCAGACACACCCACCGCAAATTGGGCCTCCGCATTTCCCACGGTGTTTCCAATCGGATACATTGGCGGTCCGCGACGCTGCTCCAAACTGGCGTGCCGACCGGAAGCGCGAACCGAACGATGCACCCCGGTTCGCTCAGCCTTGCGATAGATAAACTATTAATCCGTTTCCACGAACACACCGCTGCCAACTCCAACCCGTTGGCCCGCGAACGGGGTGATCGTCGACGTTATTCGGAAGATGCATGAACGCAAACGAACTGCAAGCAATTGTTGGTGATGCGAATTACAACCAATTGGTTGACTCATTGGACGACACGATCCAAAAAGGAAGGTTTCGTTTCTGGCAAGATGACCTTTTCGCTAGCGTTGCGGATAGAACTGGCGGAAAGATCACCTTTGATCAATTCTTAAAGATTATGACCGGCGCGACGCATGCGATCCGCGACATCTCGGCTGAAGAATTTCTTTCCGATCCGATTGCTTTTTGGAAGGATAAGACAGTTCGATTTGATCCAGAGCTGATTAGAGATGCATGGGACTCTTCGCCGGCGTTTTCTGCTGCGATTTGTGATGAATGTCTTTGCAGCGTGGCGCTAACAGACTCCTTGCAGCACGTTTCGCGCGATTCAGAGCTGATTGCTGAAAATTTGTCGCCAGAGATTTGCGCACAGATTTACCAGCACGTTGCGCGATGGGTTTGCATGCCTGAATCCGAATGGCGGGATAACTTCCTACGTGTATTCCCTTCTATTGAGAACTTAGTTCCGTATGAATCCCAAGAGGACGGATTGTCGCTTGTCACTCGCCTCCGTGCTGAACTGCTGAAAGCACTGGGAGATAATTCCCCTGTCCGACAAGATTGGCTGGTTACTCCTCGTCTCGTAACAGCAGGGGCACGAGACTGTTGGCTGGTCCTAGAAACCGGAAATGCGTTGGGTTTACTATACGCTCCCTATGGGGCGCTGGAGCCGGAGTATAAATGGGGCGTTGCAGACGATGTTGCATTGGACTCCGCTGAAGATCAAACCTGGGTAACATCGTTCGCGGAGGGGGTTGAAGTGCTTGTCGAAAATGACGCCGATACCGAATAACAATCGGATGCACGACGAGTCGGCGAGTCGTGATTACTGAAGTGGAGGATCTCTCGCGCCGACCGCGTGATCCGTGACGTTCGTCGGATGTCAGCATAGAATGGACTCGAAGTGAACCCAAACCCTTACAGTGCTCCCGAGAGTCGAGAGCCGAGCACAGACCTCGAAAGCGTTTCGCGGTCGTCTCGACTGCTCCACGCTTTTCTGGCGATGATTGCTGGAATCGGGTGTTCGTTTGCTGTGTTGGCGTCTATCGCAACGATGTTTGGCTTGTATCGCTTCGGAAGTTACCTGACACCATCACGAGCCTTGCTCGGTGGGTGTGCGTCGTTAGCGTATGTGTTCGTTGCGTTTGGCTTCGCAATTGCTGCACGAGGTTGGTGGCAACTGCAAGGAAAGAAGGCAATCGCTTGGTCAGCGGGAAGTATCGCCGGACTGATCCTCATCGATCCAATGGCCAATTTTATCCTTGATATGATCGGTCAACCTGCCACATTATCATTCCTGCTATTTGCGGTCATCCTTGGGATTCTATTCCTCGCTCGCCCTATCTCACGACGGGTGCGTGTCGTTTCGGCACGAGACAAGGGGATCGTTGAGACATCGACTGATGCGTCTTCTAGTCCAACTGAGTTCCCCAACGCTCAGCCAAAAGCATTTTGCTCGATCTGCCAAAAGGAGGTCCTAATTGATGAGGAAGATCGATGTCAAGAATGCCATTGGCCAGTATGATTGAAATGAGCGGCAACGATTTGCGGGGACGACGAACCAAACGATGCACCCCAATTCGCTCGTCGTCGCGATAGACAAACTTTTAATCCGCTTCAACGATCACACCGCTGCCAACTCCAGTCCGCTGGCCCGCGAACGGGGTGATCGCCGACGTTC
>JAGQPO010000469.1 GCA_020426665.1 Planctomycetales bacterium | reverse complement strand
ACGAACGTCCAGTTGCCGGGAACCTGCCGCAGCACCTTCTGGGTGAACCACAGGTTGGACAGCGACTTGCCGCTGCCCTGTGTGTGCCAGACGACACCACATTGGCGACTGCCATCGTTCCTCGTTGCTTCGATCGTGGCTTCAATCGCCTTGGCGCCGGCATGGAACTGGTGGTATCCGGCCAGGATCTTGTGGACCTTGCCACTGTCGGAGTCTTCCTCGAACACGATGAAGTTTTGGATCAGCCGAATCAGCCGCTGCGGATCGAAGGCACCGCGGATCAGCACTTCCAACTCACTCAGTCCCTTCACCGGCGTTTCGGAGTCAATCGCCCGCCACGGTTTGAACCACTCTCGTCCGGCCGTCAGCGAACCCATGCGGGCGCTACGACCGTCGCTCGCAACAAGCAGTTCGATGTATCCGAACAGTGTCGGAAACTCGCTCTTGTATGTCTGCAGCTGGGAAAATGCCTTATCGACGGTCGTCTGATCGTCAGCCAAGTTTTTCAATTCGATAACCACAAGCGGCAGGCCGTTGACGAACAACACAATATCCAAACGTCGGTCGTGCCCATGCTCTTTCACGACGAATTGATTGACTGCGAAGTAATCGTTTAACGACGGCGTGTCGCTGATCAACTTTGCGTGGTCGCCGGCAATCGAACCGTCATCACGGCGATACTCGACTTCAACGCCATCTCGCAGTCGTTGATGGAACGCGCGGTTGTTCTGAATGACTGTGGGCAATTCGGGACGAAGCACTTTCCGTAGTGCGTCTTCGCGAGCGTCATCGGGTAGAGTTGGATTCAGCCTGGCAATGGCGGAACGCAACCTACCAATGAGCACCACATCCTGGAACGTTTCACGCTCGGGCGCGGAGCCTTCGGGGGCAATTGTCGCCCCATGTTCGGTGTCAAAGCCAACCTCTGACAGCCATTCCAATGCGGCCAATTCGACTGTGTCTTCGTTCGGTTTACCCATCGTCTGATCTCACTCGTCCCCATTTCCGGCCGGTTGGTAACCAGATGGATCGAGCGTTTTCGCGGCGACTGAGAAAGTCTTATAGAGCCGCTCTAACATGTCATGGATCCAGGCATGCTGACGCGGCCAATCGTCTCGGTCAGATGGATCTGCATTCTCCAGATGAACTTGAATTAGTTTCTGCTTCTTTCCGGGGCGTTCACGCCAGTGCAAAGGCATTCCGAAAGTGGCTTCGTATTGATTTTTGTCAGATTCAAGCAACTTAAAGTATGCCAGGGAGTTTGTCGTACCAACGGTCAGTCCGACTGTAATTCCCTTGTCTCGAACCCGAATCGTCGCGGTTAACCAGATTCCTGACTTGCCGAGGGAAAAATCCATGAAACCGACCGGATGAGCCTTTGTCGGATTCACCGCCCCACTTTTTTCTTCCATCAGGTCGCGCAGGGCTGTCCAGTAGGCAAGTTGAACTTGTTGCGTTTCGGTCAGTTCTCCCTGGACTCCCTTTGCAGCTGAGGCAATTGAACGACTCCAATCGTTGGGCTTTGAAACGATATTAAACTTGGGGGCTGCAGGTGAATCGCCGATCCTCCACAGTTCAACTTCCAGGCCAAAGAAGCTGAACTCTTCGGAAGTGATTTCGTTCAGCCAATCCAACGCGGCACGATGCTCGTCCGTGAACCTTGCTGCGACCCAGATAATCGTTGCGGCTTGCAGTCCCGCCGCATAGGTCACGAGTTGCCCGAGGTGAATGTGATCCGTTCTCTCAAGTTGGTTCTCGATCAACACCCACGTCTGACTCGCGGTGTCTTTGCAAAGTATGTCAGCCCGGAAGGGCCCGACATTTTTCTCCTGTGCTTCGACCTCCAAGTCCAGGCCGATCGTCTCTCCCAGCAGCGCGATGTTCTCATCGCTGGCCAACCACGGCGTAAAGTCACCCGGTTCACTTTGCCAAATCTCGCGGATCTCGACTTTGTGTAGCCTACCCAGTAGTTGGTTCATCTTGAGTGCTGATTCACTTCGTAAGTATTGGTGTTACAAGTACTCGCATCCCGATTCGGTCACTGGGACTGTTTCATCTTCATCGCAGGGCGCAGAGTGACAGACATTCTTTTTCCAGGTATGAGCCGGTTCGCCTAATTTCATTTTGTCATGCGTCTGCCAAATCTCAGTTTTCAACTCGAGCAGTTCTTCGCGAATCGCACGGCCATGGTTGACACGATGTCCTTGCCCCATCGCTTCGACCAATTTCGTGATCGCGGGGTACGCCTGTTTCCATTTGTCATCACTGGCGTCGCCGAAGTACCGGAAGTCTTTGCTCAACAGCACGCTGGCGTTGCCGTACTTCGGGAAGCGTCCGACGTCGCGTGGTCTGGAATCGGCGACTGTGTGAAATTTCGCGTCATCACGTAGCACGAGATACCCATTGCCCGCCCAGTCGTAAATGCAGTCCGGACGACTGGCATACTTCGGGTCGTAATAGTAGTCACCGCCCGTTGACTTTTCTGTAATCTCAGCGATATAGACCAATCGATTCGGGATTTCGTCAGCATTTCCGCCGAATCCGAAAATCAAGTCACCTACATTCGCTGTTCGGCGGATCATCGGTTTGCAAATAGCCAAAGACAATTTGTTGCGATAAACGCAGGGGGCACCGCCGTTGTCGACTACGACCTTGTAAACGTAGCACCGCTGTGAATTCGCACCGCTGGTCGATGTCGTTTGGCTCACGTTTCGGCCTCAAGCGTTCCCTGTTTGTCTGATGACATCGCGTCACTTACTGACACCAACTCATCACCAAAGCAACGCTTGCCCGGTCGCTGTTCGCGTGGCAACGTGTTGCAACAAGGATTTGGCGTCGCTGATCGGTTCATCGTTCGCTTATCCCCATGCGACATGATTGGGATCGACGGCGTATCCACATTCCGAGCACTGAGGATTGCTCGCGGACACACGACCTTTTTCGCAGTTGGGACAGCAGTCCGAATCGAGCAACAGCTTGACGTGCGGGCCCATCTCGATCCCGCACTCTGGGCACGACGGATTGCTTTCCTTGAAGTCCCATGGTCCCCAGCATTCGGGACATCGGTCGTGCGGGGCAATGACCATTTCGCCTTTGACGATGTAACGCTGTGGAGATGAATCGCCCCAAACTTGATATGGCGTTGCACCGTCGGACGACGATAAACCCGTTTGCAGCAGTGGCAAGCTATGCTCCCGTTCTGAAT
>JAGQPO010000002.1 GCA_020426665.1 Planctomycetales bacterium | reverse complement strand
CGTGGTCGGCAGATCAACGCCACGCAACGTGTAGGCGTACGCCAAACAAGGGAACAGAGTGACGAAGTAGAGTAACATCTGAAGTGATGCACTGCCGAGTTTTCCCAATACGATTTGCCATGGGGAAAGCGTCGTGATCGACAACAGTTCAAGTGTGCCGTCGTCAATCTCGCTCTCCAGGGACCGGTAAGCGGCCAGCGGAACCACCAACATCATCGGCAGCGCGAGCACGGCGTAATACCCGATCATCATCCGCGGAGCCGATGGGGTTGTATAGATTTGTGGCATCATCGACAAACTGCCCGCGATCGTCCAAGCCAAGGCGGCGAACAGAATCAACGAGAAAGTCGCAACGAACTGGCGGCTCTTCAGCGATTGCCGTGTTTCCTTGACCAGAATCGGATTGATCGCGTCACCGGTTCGGCTGCACCAACGGTCCAAGCCCGCCAGAAGGCGGGTGGAGAACCTTGTGGCATCCGAAGTTTCGACAGTGGATGGGGCGATCGCCATGGTGCGCTGTGGTGAAAAGAAAAACTGTGGTGGAGAGTATCGAGGCGATGGCGGACTATTGAACCAATCCTTCGGTGACTTGCAGGAACAAGTCTTCAAGACTTTTCTTGTGGGCGGAGACTTCGGCGACCTGAAAACCTTGGGTGACCAACAGTGTCACGATTGCCGCCTGGTCGCTGGTATTTCCGCTGAACCCGAACCGAACAAATTGGCCGTCGACGATGATGTTGTCCATCGGGATTGTGTCGTTCAATTGGGCAAGCGTTGAAGCGACTTCGTCTTGTCGATTCAGAACTCTGAGCGTCAATTCAGATAGGTTTTGCGATTCGGCTTGAATCTCTTCGACGCTGCCGGTGGCAAGTAATCGTCCCTGTTCGATGATTCCCACGGAGTCACACATCTCGGCCAGTTCGGTCAAAATGTGACTGCTGATCAGAATCGTTTTGCCCCGATCGGCGAGTTCGCGAATCATCCGTCGCAGTTCGATTCGTGCGCGCGGGTCAAGTCCGGCCGCGGGTTCGTCCAAAATCATTACGGCGGGGTCGTGAACCAGGGCACGCCCCAAACAGAGCCGCTGTTTCATGCCCTTGCTTAATCCGCGAATCGGTTTGTTGGCCATGCCGCCGGTGCCGGTAAAATCCAGCACCCATTGAAGCCGACGGCTCCGGTCTTGTCCGACCAGTCCATAGGCGCGGGCGAAAAAGTCAAGGTATTCACGGCAATTCACATCACGATAGGTGCCGAACGAGTCGGGCATAAACCCCAACCGTTTACGAACCAGTTCTGGATCATTCACCACGGAAAAGCCGTCGACAAAGGCGTCTCCGTAGCTGGGCAAATCAAGGGTCGAAAGGATTCGCATCGAAGTCGTTTTGCCGGCGCCGTTGGGACCGATGAATCCGAACACGTGGCCACGTCGTACCGAAAAGGTCACGTCGTTGACCGCTTTGGTGTCGCCAAAGAAGCGATGCAGACGACGCAGTTCGATGCAGACGTCGTCCCCGGAATGAACCGCAGGCGGAACAGACGGCGAAGGTGATTTTTCAACGCTGTCCGATGAACTTGACAGTTTGGGGGCAAGATTCATTTCAGCGTCCCCATGACATAGCGAATGCTGCCAACTTGTTCGGCATCTGCCGCGGCAACGACATCGGCACTGGGTTCACTTAACGCAACGAAAGTGCCCGGCGGTATCTCGCCTCGAATGAACAGCGATTCGTTCAGCCAGGTCTCAAAGGCACCATCGGTCATGACGGCGCCGCCGCGACTGACGGTGCGGTTAACGAACAACGTCAGATCCCCGATCTTTTGGTCGTTCCTGGCGCGACCAGATTGTGATACCGCGCCGACCGGGCGATGACGCGTATAAAGTTGGCCAAGCAACTTGGACGCCTCTTGAGTGCCCGCGATCCATTTAGCCGTCACGGTTTCTCCGCTGCCCATTTTTTCGGCCGACCAATATCGTCCGTCAGTCGAGCGGATCACCAGGTCATACAGTTCAAATGGCAGCGTGCTGGTGACTTGCACCGTTAACGCGACCTCCGATTGGCTGCCCGCATTAAAGGGTCGAAGTCCTACTAGCGAAACACCTCCGACCTCGCGACGGGTCTGGTGCGAGACAAATTGTGTTTGGCTGCGTGACGGCAGAAACGCTGGATCGAAGTGTTGTGACGATTCATCGATAACTGCGTGTAAGCGAACTTCGCCGACCTGCCAGTCCAGATCATCCCAGGTCAGCACGCCACCACTTGGATACGCAAACACTTCCGCATCGGCGGAAAATCGCAAGCCGCCGCGTGGGCTGATTCCCGAAAACAACGTCGAACGCGCCCGTTCCACCGCATCGCCGCTCGCTCCGTCGATCCAAGTCAATTGTCGTACACGAACGACCGTTCCGAACCCGTCAGACAAAATGCTGTAAGTGAACATCGATGTGGTCGTGATCAATGCCAACAACGGCGCGATCAAGAACATCAGGTGTGATCGGTGGCCGCGCGTCGTCCATCGATAGGCGATCGGACCGACCAGTAACACGAACACGGTCAAGATTCCCATGAACGTATAGACGGGCGGTTCGGAAACGCCGGGGATCAACCAGCGTCGGCTGCGACTGTCTCCCAGGATAGGATCGACGCCACGCGTTAAGATTGGGGAGACGTGATAACCGACCAACTGTTCCAGCAGCGAGAGGGAAGGCCCCGAGTCAATTGATTCGTCTTTCATGCCGATGATCTGGCCGGTGCCGGCAAGCCGCAGGTAGCTGGTCCGCCAACCGGATTGAAACGCCACGAGTTGTTTTTTTGAATCGGAGAGCCATTGCCGTGTTTCGTCAATCTGTTGTTTGGTCGGTTGGTAACTTCCGATCATCGTCGCGACGCCGCTGAGACTGATCGAGTCGCCGACCGTCGGATCGCCTGCCGGTGCCGACGCCGTTTGGTTGGCTGGCAATTGGTTCGCCGCCTCGAACATTTGAAGCGAATCATTGAACCAAGATTGGTACTGGTCGATGCTGGATTCCGTTTGCGCCGATTGGAACTCGATTGCGGTCCGAAATGATTCGTCTTCACGCGACGTTTTATACATCCCCAATCGAAGCCGCTTGCCCAGCGACTCCGCGTCGTCGGGAGCTCCGAGAACCAGCAACGTGCCGCCCATCATCACCCAATCGCGAATCATGTCGGTTTTTTTCGCCACGTTGCTGACTTCGCTGTCGTCATCGCGATTGAAATCGGCAAGGTCGTCCGCCTTGATGACGATACAGTCCACTTCACGAAGCAGACGCCAATCATCAGGTAAATCTTGCAGGGTCGCTGACTGCCAACTTTGCCGAGGGGAATCAAACAGCACTGGCAGGGAGTTCGGCGTCTCGATCACGGTCGGCTCGGTTCCCACCATCATCAGATTCAGCAAGATTTCGTTTGCCATCACTGCGACCGGCGTCTTCCGTGCGTAGCCGGGCAACGAACTGCCCAGTTCGCTTGCATAGTTCTCCAGCGGAACGCCGTCTTCGATGATTTCGATGCGGTACGAATTACCGACCGTCCACTTCGGAATCGAACGTTGGACCGTGGCCTGCGTTTTGCCTTGCTCAAACGAGATCGGAATCTCGGCCGCAATGGATCGTTCCGCAGGCAAGTGACGGTCGATCGGAGTGAGGCGAACTCCCAATTGTCGGGTCGTGGAAGACGGGCCCAGCGACGATGTGAACGTCGCTTTGACGCCGACGTATCCAACCCCGAACAGATTCGAAATTTCAACGGTTGCATCGAAGCCGCTGCCCCGTGCTTTGATTCCGCGCCCGTCCGTTGCCGGCAGCGTCACTTGCATTGTCGAAAGCGGCTGCGGCAAAGTAAATTGGCCGGCGCATCGCTGCGGCCAAATCCCAATCCACAGTCCGAAAATCAATGCCGTGACCATCAGCATCGCGAATCGAAGGTGCGGTAACTTGTGTGACGCCATCAATTCGAAGGCTCCCTGGGGGCCATGATCTGTGGCGGCAATTGCTCGTCTGCGAATGGGCTTTCGTCACCAAAATGAGTCTCGCGGCCGATCGGAAAAAACACCAGGAACCATCCGATGATTTGAAAATTCAGCAGCCCAATCGTCGTCCTGAAATAATTCAGCGCTTCGGGAGCCGGCAGCCCGATCAACCGGGAAAATGCCAACACGACACCGCAGGCGATCATCAGGGCGCCGACCAATCGTGGCATGAAGGCGACCGCCCAAACCAGCTGGAAAATGATCATCCAAACTGCCAGCAACGAGACGGCGAACAGCAAACCCACCGACGCGGCAGTGGCGTAGGTGCCCCCCTGATCGGCGGTGTATATGACCGCAATCAAAACGGCTTGGATGGTCATCGCGATCAGCATCGTTTTGAACGAAATCCGCGGCAGCAGCCGGCTTTGAACCACCGGCTCGGTCACCGATTCGCGTCGGCTGGATTGAGAATGATCCATCATCAATGAAAAGAGTGGAAGACGAGAGCAACAGGGGGAATCCCCGGCGCCGCTTTCATCATAGCAAGCTGCAAGGCCTGAAACCGGCGTCGCTGGCGGTCGATGTGGGCAACTTCCTGCACTTTAACCAAGATTTCTTGTGGTGGCGGGAAACGCCCTGGCGGGCGAAACTTCGAGACCACGTCTCGAAATAGCTGGGAAACCCGGCACCCTTTGCCCTCGACGAACCATGCTGCCGCTAGCTAAACTCTCCCGCCTTGATCTCAATCTGACTGCGTCGAGGGCCGAAAGTCTGTTGGCGTCGATCGTTTTCCATGCCCGTCATTCCGATTTCACCGCAAGCCATCTACCGTGATTCTGATTCTTAAGGGCGGAGCGACAGACGAGCAAGTCGAGCACGTGATCCAGCGTGTCGAAGCGCTAGGATTAAAGGCGCACCTCAGCCGCGGAACTTACCGAACAATCATCGGGATTATCGGCGACGAGTCCCAGATCGTCGTCGAATCGATCAGCGCCATTCCCGGTGTCGCCAAAGTCATTCCTGTGTTGCCACCCTATAAATTGGCATCACGCGAAGCGCATCCCGAATCGAGTATCGTCGATGTCAGTGGTGTGAAAATCGGCGGCGGCAATCTAGGCATGATCGCCGGACCGTGCAGCGTCGAAGAAGAAGACCGCATGCACCGAATCGCCGAAAGTGTGGCGGCGGCGGGCGCCAATCTGTTCCGCGGTGGTGCGTTCAAGCCGCGAACCAGCCCTTATGCATTTCAAGGGTTGGGCGAAGAAGGATTGAAACGGCTTCGCGATGTTGGCAAAGCACACGGAATGCCCGTCGTCACGGAAGTGACCGATCCGCGGTTGGTCGAACTGGTGGCCGAGTACGCCGATATGTTGCAGGTCGGTGCCCGCAACATGCAGAATTTTGCGCTGTTGAACGAAGTCGGCGCGTCACAACGTCCCGTGCTGCTCAAACGCGGCATGTCGGCGACGATCAGCGATTTGCTGATGTGCGCCGAATACATCTTGTCCCAGGGGAACTCGAACGTCGTGCTTTGCGAACGCGGCATCAAGGGGTTTGACCCGGCAACGCGAAACCTGTTCGATGTCTCCGCGGTACCGCTGGTTCACCAGTTGAGCCACTTGCCGATCATCGTCGACCCTTCGCACGCGACTGGAAAGCCCGAATTGATTCCGGCCTGTGCGCTTGCGGGTCTGGCGGCCGGTGCTGACGGCGTTCACATCGAAGTTCACGATTGCCCTGAAGTGGCGAAAAGTGACGGTCCTCAAGCGTTGCTGCCCGAACAATACGCCGAACTCGCTGTCCAGATGAAAGCGATCGCCGAACTACTTGGAAAAACAATTTCACCACTGCCGGAGAAGACTTTGTGAGCCGCCGAACCATTATCGCCGGAAACTGGAAAATGAACACTCGCGCCGATGATGGTGTGAAATTAGCAAAGGGCGTCGCCGATGCGGTGGGTGAAAACCCGTCGGTCGAGGTCGCTGTCTGTCCTCCTGCGGTCTACCTCAGTCGGGTCGCCGATGTCCTGGCCGGTTCCGCCGTCGGGCTGGGGGCCCAGAATTTGTATCCTGCCGCCGATGGTGCCTATACCGGCGAAGTGAACGCCGCAATGCTGAGCGATGTGGGTTGCCGCTACGTCATTTTGGGCCACAGCGAACGACGCGCCATCCTGGGCGAAACCGATGCCCAAATCAGTGAAAAGCTGGCCGCCGCGCTAGCCGGTAACCTGGTCCCGATCGTCTGTGTTGGTGAAACGTTGGAAGATCGCGAGGCCGACAAAACGGAAACCGTTGTGGAAACACAACTTCGCGGCTCGCTCGAAGGGCTGGACGAAACGCGGGCTCCCGGCGTCGTGATTGCTTACGAACCGGTTTGGGCGATCGGCACCGGAAAGACCGCGTCGCCGGAGCAGGCCGAAGAGGTTCACGCGTTCATTCGTCAATTGCTCGGCGAGATGTTCACGCCTGAGGTCGCAGCGCAAATGCGAATTCAGTACGGTGGTAGCGTCAAGCCGTCCAATGCCAAGGAATTACTTAGCCAACCGAACATTGATGGTGCCCTGGTCGGCGGTGCCAGTTTGAAAGTCGAAGACTTTTTGGGAATCATCAACCCGGCCTGATCAATCCGACCTGATCCCTTCCGATCTCGGACCGAACGCAATTAATAAGAGACAAACGGATTTTCGATGACCACAATTATGAACCAATCGTTGATTTTGGGATCCCTCGGCAGCGCCGTGCTGGGTTGGCTGATGTTTTTCCTGTCACTGTTCCTGATCTTGTTGATTCTGGTTCAACGGGGAAAAGGCGGCGGATTGACCGGTGCCCTGGGCGGACCTGGCGGTCAAAGCGCGTTCGGCAGTAAAGCCGGCGACACGTTTACCGTGATCACCGCCGTGTCGGCAATCATTTGGGGCCTGGTCTGTGCCATCGCGATGTATTCCTTAGGTGTCCCGCCATTGACCGCCGACGACACGGATTTCTCGGAAGACGACACGCCGGCCCTGTCGGCGCCTGCCGATGACTCCGCGGCTGGCACGGGGACCAGCCCAGCGGGCGGATTAAGTGGCATGTTTGCCGATGAGCCCGGCGGAGAATCCGCGGAGGCAGGTTCCGAAACCAAGCCAGCCGGCGACGCAGGAACAGACCCCGCGGAATCCGGCACTCCGTCCATGGAGTTGACGCCTGCGGAATCAACCGATTCGACGACAACCGAGTCGACCGCGACAGAAACGCCCTCAGGTGAAGCCCCAGCCGCAGAGACACCTGCCGCAGAGACACCTGCTGCTGAAACTTCGGCGCCTGAAACGGCTGAAACGGCTGAAACGAAAGCCGAGTAAGCCTTCGGGTGCTGGTTCGAAGGAGCGTCCAGCCGCGTGCCAGTTCACGACGCAGAATTCACTGACCACGGATGACCGGCTCGACTCGCAATCGGGGCGAGCTGATTCCAACGGACGTGACCCATTCGATTGGTGGTCGAACACGTGTTGACCATAAACCTTCTCCACCCCGAATCGCCCGCTGTATGAGCACCGCCAACCTGATCACAGCAAGTGCGACCGGGGTCCGCAGCATGACCGGCCAGGGCCGTGCGTCCGGTAAAACGGACCTCGGCACATTGAATATTGAACTGCGATCGGTCAACAATCGCGGATTCAAGTGTTCAATTCGTTCACCGGAATCGTTGTCCGGAGCCGAGTCGAAGATCGAGGCGGTGGTGCGCGAGTATTTGCATCGTGGTTCGATCAATTTGTCGATCAATCTTGAACGAGATCAAGGCCAGACTCCGTTGCAAATCAACGAGGCGGTCTTGGCGGGGTACATCCGGCAGTGTCAGTCGGCGATCAGAGAATCGATCGCCAGCCAAGCGTCGGCTGGTCCGGCGGAAACCAATCCAATTCCCGGCGTCGCTTCTCCGCAGCCCGCGGCGGCCTCGTTGATCGTCAATGTGGCCGCGTTGACTTCGCTTCCCGGGGTCTTGTCGTTTGATCGAGTGTCCGACGACACGGCCGGCCAGGTGTGGCAGCAGGTTCGATTGGTGCTGATCGATGCGTTGGAAAACCTGGTTGCGATGCGGCAGCAAGAGGGGCTGAACATGGCCGAGACATTGTTGGCCGATTGTGCCGTTATCCAGCAGCATGTCCGATCGATTCAAACGCTTGCTCCCCAGGCCGCCGAAAGTTATCGCGCCAGATTGGAGGCCAAGGTCAATCGAGTTTTAGCAGACTTTGACGCCCAGGTTGGCGCCGTCGACCTGTTGCGTGAGGTCCAGATTTATGCCGACAGAGCCGACGTCAGTGAAGAGATCACGCGGCTTGACAGTCACTTAAAACTGTTTCAATCGGTACTGCTGGGTGAAAATTCGGACGATCTGAAATCCTCTGTTCGAGACGATGCCATCGGCCGGAAACTCGATTTCATCATCCAAGAAATGTTTCGCGAGACCAATACGATTGGTTCCAAATCGGCACATTCGGACGTGTCGGCGATCGTCGTCGAAATCAAATGTGCGATTGAAAGGATGCGTGAATTGGTCCAAAACTTGGAGTAGCCCCAAACCGGTTTTTCACCCATGAATGAATCAACCACGCCTCGATTGATCATCATTTCCGGTCCTAGCGGAGCCGGAAAGTCGACGGTGACACGCCGGTTGTTATCGGATTGCGAATTGCCGTTACGATTGAGCGTCTCGGCGACAACCCGTGATCCCCGGCCTGGCGAACAGGACGGAAGGGAATATCATTTCCTGACCCAGCAGCGTTTTGAAGAAC
>JAGQPO010000468.1 GCA_020426665.1 Planctomycetales bacterium | reverse complement strand
CGTGAGCGAGGGACCAGTCACTACCAGTTTTCGCTTGCATGTGCCGCGGGCGTCTTGAAAACACAACTCCAATATGCGTCATCGCGGGACTCCTCCGCGTTCATTTAGAGTCCTTCTCTGACGCATTCGGGTTGTGATTACGTCCCTCGGAACGTTACCAAACCAGCGGCAATTCTTCGTCGCCGGGTTCCATCTTCCCGGCCGGGCGAATTGCGGTGCCTTTGGTTTTGGTCAGGTTGTCGCCCATCTCTTCGCGGTAAATGGCCGCCGCGGCTTCCAATTTCGCGACGACGTCGGGATGCTCTGCAGATACATCGGTTGTTTCACCAATGTCATTGTCCAAATCGTACAGCGCCCGCTCGGCCATCGCTTGTTGATAGCCGACGGGAAATCCTCCCGTGCCACCGGGATGACCGTTCAGCGTGCGATACTGGTGGGGAAAGACTAATTTGAAGCGTTCATTTCGGACCGCCTGCAAACCGCCGGCATAGAAACAGGCAAACGATTCGTGCGGCGTCTTGGCACCAGGTTCTGCGAACATCAGCGGCCGGATGTCATGACCATCGATTTTGTGCGAGGGCAAATCGGCTCCGGTCATCGCCGCAATCGTGGGTAACAAATCGATCGTGCTGGCAAACGTATCGCATGTCGTGCCGGCAGGGATTTTTCCTTTCCACCACATCAAAGTCGGTTCGCGGTACCCGCCTTCGAACATCGTTCCTTTGCCTTCGCGCAGCGGAGTGGCTTTGCCGGCATGGTCGCCATAAGACAACCAAGGTCCGTTGTCGCTGGTAAACACCACCAACGTGTTCCGCTCCACGCCAATGTCTTCGATCGCATCCAAGATCTGCCCGACCGACCAGTCGACTTCCATGACGACGTCACCGAACAGTCCGCGCCCGCTTTTACCACGAAAATCTTCCGACACGAACAACGGCACATGCACCATCGGGTGCGGCAAATAAAGGAAAAACGGTTTGTCTGGATCGCGTTTAATGAATTCAACCGCCCGCTCGGTGAACTGCCGAGTCATCTGCTGCTGGTCTTGCGGCTGAACACTTTCGATCACAATCTTCGTGTCCTTGATCATCGGCAGCTCGGCCCAGCTGCTGGGAGCATTGGGATTGTCTCGTCGCTTTGCAACTGTCGCTGGATGCAGCGGCCACATGTCGTTGCTGTACGGGATTCCGTAATACTCGTCGAAACCATGATTGGTCGGCAAAAACTTTGGGTTGTGCCCCAAGTGCCACTTTCCATAGATCGCGGTGCGGTATCCTTTGCTTCGACAAATCTCGGCGATCGTTGTTTCATTGGAATTGATGCCGATGTTTGACTTGGGTCCTAATGCACCTGAAATCCCGATTCGTTTGTGATAGCAACCGGTCATCAATGCCGAACGCGACGCACTGCAAACAGCCGATGAAACACAGAAATCCGTGAATCGCCGGCCTTCGGCGGCCATCCGGTCCAAATTGGGAGTCGGGTGCCCGGTGTCACCAAACGGATGAATGTCGGCATAACCCATGTCGTCGATGAAGATGATCACGACATTCGGCGGCGGCTCGGCAGACTGCGATCGCGTCGACATCACCCAAGTGATTACCAGTAAGATCAGGATGGGGCGGATACTTTTCTCTCGCCCGTGTCTAAGCAAGGTGGAAACGATTCGCAGCGGGATTGATTTCATGGCGGAGCCGGTAAAACTTTGTTTTGCATGAATGCCTGGGACGCACACAGTATACAAGGAAATGCGATGGCTTTGGTCAAAACGGAGTGGGATCTGGAAGCCCGTCGAGTTTTACGCGAGCGATTTGGATTGGACGACTTTCGCCCCGGCCAGGCGGACGTGATCCAACGACTTTTTGCCGGGCGGAACGTTGCCGCGGTTTTCCCCACCGGCGGCGGCAAAAGTCTGTGTTACCAATTGCCCAGCCAGCTATTACAAGGGACCACGGTCGTCGTATCGCCGCTGATCGCCCTGATGAAAGATCAATGTGACGCGCTTGCGTCGCGTGGCATTCGCGCCGCGCGGTTGGATTCGTCATTGACCGATCAAGAGTTTCGCGAATCGATGCGAGGGATTCGTGATGGATCGATACGATTGTTGTACGTCGCGCCGGAACGTTTTTTCAATGAACGGTTCCTTGCCTCGGTCGGCTCGCTTGACGTGTCATTGTTTGCGATCGACGAGGCCCATTGCATCAGCCAATGGGGGCACAACTTTCGTCCCGACTATTTGAAATTGGCCGAGTTGGTTGGAAAGTTAAAAGCGGATCGAATTCTGGCTCTAACCGCGACCGCGACACCGGCCGTCCTGGAAGACATCCGCCGTGCGTTTTCGATCGAAGCCGACGACGCCATCCGCACCCCGTTTCATCGACCCAATTTGCATTTGCGAAGCGTCGTCGTCGATGCCGAAGGGCACTACGAAACGCTGCGAGATCGAATCAGGAATCGAACACGTGGGGCAACGCTGGTCTACGTTTCGAAACAGAAGACTGCCGAAACGATCGCCGAGCGTCTGACAGCCGACGGGATCGAATCGACAGCCTACCACGCAGGAATGGATGCCGAATCAAGGGCCTCGATCCAGCAACAATTTCTGGAATCAACGAATGGAATTGTCGTTGCAACAATCGCCTTTGGAATGGGGATCGACAAA
>JAGQPO010000467.1 GCA_020426665.1 Planctomycetales bacterium | reverse complement strand
TACGTCAAGCGAACGACATTGTTATTGACCGACCATGGCTGGCCTTCCGCTTTGTCGATGAACGCTCCGGTGACATCCGCCTGAAATGTACCTGATTCGTTGTAATACGTTCCGTCGTTGTCGACCAAGACAAACGAATCACCCAGCGAATAGGTATGCGTGCCGACGATTTCCAAGTCACCTGCCAACGTCACAAAACCCGCGACGTCCAATTGGTCGTGGCTGGTACCGGGAACCGTGCCGGAGATGTCCAAGGTGACCGTGCTGCCGGCGTTTTGGGTGAAGTGCCCGTTGATTTCCAACAGCCGTGATGTCGAGTCGATCTGCAGGTCGCCGGACAATTCGACAGATCCGTGGATCGTGCCGGACGCGTTGATCGTGCCTCCGGTTGCGATCAAAGGTGTCGTCGGCAGTTCGCTCAGTCCCATGTCCTGGACGATATAGAGATCACCATTGGTTACGTTGATTTGCCCGGCGTGGTGATAGACGGGCGAATTATCACCGAGCGTGATCGATTTATTCGCATCAACGTTGATCGTCCCATAGTTATGAACTTGAAGGATTACGGACCCATTGCCGAGACCCGACGATTCCAATGTCCCGAAATTTGTGAATCGGCTGTCGGCGAACATCGGGTAGCCGTTTATCGACTCATCCATATCCGGTGTCAGCGTCGCATTTCCGGTGAATGTAAACGTGTCCAAATTTTGGATTTCCGAATTGCCCGCAACCTGGAGGTAACCGGCCTGAGCAGTCGTCGGACCGGACAGCAGCAAAGTGTGCTGGGAGAGTTCGGCGAGCCCGTAGTATGGATCGGACGGTAACAAAAGCACGGTGGAACCTGTGACATCGGTTTTTCCGGCGCCGGTGAGCAGGCCGTTCTTCCAGGTAAAGGTTCCTCCGATCGTCAAGAAGTTTCCGACGTCGATTGATCCACCATCCAGCGTAAAGTCGGCGAAGGTGGATGCGGCCGTGATCGTCAATGACGGTTCAACGGTGTCATTTTCTAGATCGAAGTAAAGTCGAATCGCTTCGGTGCTGGTGATCGACTTGGCGACCGCGTCGACGCCGTCGGGAATCGTCACGACGGGATTGGCATTGGTTCGATCGATCAGAACGTGGTCACCGGCACCGGGAATGACGCCACCTTGCCAGTTGTTGGGGTCGTCCCAATCGCCATCGGAATCAGAAATCCAAACCCTTGTCGCGGTTGGTGACGGATCTTGCTTGCTGATTCGAATCCGGTAGTCACCCGTCGAGGGGCTGTCGACGAGTGACGCGCCCGTTGAAGCGTTGTATTGATCGTTTCCGGTGCCGCTGACCCCAATGTAGTACGTTCCTGTTGTTGTGACAGGAAACACCACTCGGGAATCAGGACTGTCACCGAAATCGTCGTTGCTGGCGACCTGGTTTCCGCTGGAATCAAAAATGCGGACCACGCTGTCCAATAGGCTGTTGTTGGTGCTGATATCAACGACCAACTCTTCGCCCGATGAAACCGTTGCGGCAAACATATCAACGTCGGTCAGTCCGGTCCGTCCGTCGCCGATTGCAGCGTCGGACCACCACAGGTCTGAATTAGTGAAGTCCGCGCTGGTTTCTTGGCCGATCACGTTACCGACCGTATCGACCGGTTCGACGCGTGTCACCGTCAGGTCATAGTCGCCTTTCGCGAAGGCAAGTCCCGCCGAACCGGCAACCGCGGGGTCATAATTTTGGTTGTACCGATTGCTGACGCCGATGTAATAGATCCCGTCTGTGGGCACTACGAATTCCAGCTTGGCATCGTTACCAGGCCCGCTGTTGTCATCTTCCAGCAATTCCTGGCCGTCTTGATCAAAGAGTCGCAGATAGGTGTCAAAGGAGGGAGTGCCCAAACCTTCTGCGTCGATCGTTAGCGTGTCCCCTTCCAACACATCAATCCAAAACAGGTCGACATCTCGCCCACCCAGGGGATGGTCGCCGATTTCGCCGCTGTAGGTTTCTGTGGCAGCGCCGGAAAGCTCCCAAGCGTTTTCCAGAACATCACCTGGTTGCTCAATCTCACTGGCGGTCAGCTTAACGGTGTAGGCGCCGCGCGAGCCGGGGTCGCCACTTTTGGTCTTCGTCGGATCAAATTGAAAGTTCCCACTTCCGGAGACGGCAACATAAAACAAACCGCTGTGTGGAATGTTTACCGACAAATACGAGTCCGGAAGTGAACCCGTTTCGAAGCCCGATTCCGGGTCATACAAGACTTCGTTGTCGTTTGCGGCAAGTTGTGTTCCTTCGGCATCGAAGACACGAACATAAGAGTCGAAGACGGACGGGGCAATCGTATCGATGTCCACCAATAACGATTGGCCGTATTCAAGTTCGACTTCATAAAAGTCGACGTCGTACCCCACATACAATCCGTTGCCAATTTCATCGCTCCTGGATTCGGTGACCGTGGCAGTCAGGGGAACCGGCAGGGCTTTTGACATTGTGTCGCCAGGAATGTCCGCGGTCGGTGGCTGCGAAACCGTCACGTCCATCAGATAGTCAACGCTGGAACCAGCAGCGCCGCTGCCGGGCAGCGTTGCGTCATAAAATCCATTTTCCCCAGAAGAAATACCAATGAAGAAAGTGTTTAGATGGGACGATCCGATGTTGTCTGAGACAAAATACGTCAAGTCTGACGTCATCGTGTCGCCTGAGAATCCACGGTTGTCGGCTTCCACCTCACCATTCAAGTCGAACAGCCGAATGCTGCCATTGAATGATGTGTTATCGGAGCGATCGACCGAAATGTCGAGTTGTTGCCCCAATGCCAATTGGATTTCGTAAAGATCAACATCTTTGTTTGTGTACCAACCATCGCCAATCGTTTCCGCGATAGTCTCCGTCACCGTCGGAGTGAGATATAACTTTTGCGCCGACTCAATTTCATCGCCAGGGACATCTGCCTGGCGAATCTCACTGGCCGTCAGTAACACGCTGTAGGTGCCGGTGATCGCCGCGGTCCCGCTGCCGACAACGGTCGGGTTGTACCAGCGGTTGGAATCGTCGCTGATACCGATGTAGTAATCACCATCGGACGTGACGACGTATGTAAGCAGCGAATCGTTTCCGAAGGTAGGGCCATCATCGTTTTTAGCGATTTCTGCCCCATTGCGATTGAAGAGCCGGACGTAACTATCGAATGCACCTACAGGAGCGTTAATGTCGACGGTCAGGGTTTGTCCGGCCTGCAAAGTGACTTTGTAGAGATCGGCGTCTTCATCCAAAAACAGACCGTCACCGATCGTCTCGTCAAACTGCTGCGTTTCATTCGGTTGTAATTCGACGACCAGGGCGGAATCTGTCGAATCGCCCGGTCCATCGGGGGCTCGGACAGCGGATGTCAGAATCTCAATCGAATAAGTCCCGCTGGTTCCAAAGATGTCACCGCTGGAATCAATGGGGTCATATTGTGAGTTCGGACTACCGGATATTCCCAAGTAGTAATCCGCATCTTCCGGCACTTCGAAGAACAGATAGCCATCCAGATCGCCATTTGCGTCGTAGTCGTTGGCCATCAATTCGATCCCGTCGGCGTCGAAAAGACGTAAGTAGTTGTTATTGCTTCCAGAGTCGATTCCTCCGGAAACTTGTACGACCTGCCCAGCCCGGAGCGGCAGATGAAACATGTCAACATCGTTGCCGCTGGTTCCGCCGTCCCCGATCACCGAATCAATCGTAGCGTTCGTTCCAGGAGAGATCAGAACGGTATGAGAATCGGAAAAAGTATCGCCGATCAAATCAGCAGTTCCGGATAGAGCCACCAGCGAGAGCGTATAATCTCCCGATGTTGGGGCGGAGTAGCCCGACGCATAAACGGCCGGATTGTAAAAATCATTCTCCTCGGCCGATACGCCAATGAAGTAAGTTCCCGTCTGGTTAATGGTGAAGGAAAACACCGCGTCGGTAGATGACGTGGAGTCCGAGTCGGAAAAGATTTCTTTTCCACTTTGGTCGAACAATCGAAGATAGGTGTCTAGTCCGCCGCTTGTCGCGATGGCACTGACGCGATAGAGCTGAGAGGCCGTGAGTGTGACTTCAAACAGGTCGACGTCGGCAGTCAGGATTTCGTTGTCGCCGATTGTTGCCGAATACGGGACGTCGATCTGCAGTTCAGATGCCTCGGTCAGAACGTCACCGGGCGTCTCCGGGCCGGTGTAGGTCAGGTTCAAATCATATAACCCGACGTTTCCGGCGATGGTGCCCGCATTGGAGATCGCATCGTATCCACCATTGGGGCTTCCACTGATGCCGATGTAGTAATTGCCAGCGGCAGAAAACGAATATTGAATCAAGGAGTCCGTGGTGGTCCCATCTTCGTCGTCGTTGTAGGCAAGTTCATTACCGTTTTCATCAAACAGGCGGGCAAAGGTGTCCAGCGATCCGGATGTAACCGTGTCAATGACCAGTGAAGATCCTGCCGCGACCGTGACGCGGAACATATCAACATCAATTGATCCCGACGTCCCGTCGCCAATTTCGCTACTGTAAGAAACTGTCGTTCCATTTTGCAGGGAGATGGGTTTGGCGGCTGCAACGGTGTCACCAACGGCATCACCACTGGTCGTGACGGTGGCGGTCAATTCGTATTCGCCTTGTGCCGAGCCTGCCGTTCCCGAATCTGCGGTGGTCGGATCGTAGGCGCTGTTGGGATTGACGGAAACACCGACGTAGTAGGTGCCGGCAGTGGAGGGGACAAATGAGATCGTGGCGTCAAATCCACCAGCCGAATCGTTATCGCTGTCCAGTTCGTTACCGGCGCCATCAAAGATTCTTAGATAGGGATCGGCGGCGCTGGAATTGATGACCGCAGCGGTGACGTCTAAGGTGTCATCGGGGGTCAGGTACACCGAGAACATGTCCACGTCCGCACCCAGGTAATCATTGTCTCCCAAGGACGCCTGGTAGGTTTGCGTCGGATTTGGGGTCAGCGCGTACGCCAGAGCGATCGTGTCCTGAGGCAACTCGGGTAGGGTTGCGGTGACATGCAGCGTATACGGCCCGGTGTCACCCAGACTGTCGCTGGTTCCGGTCGCGGGGTTGTACGATGTGTTGGCGTGTCCAGATACACCGATGTAATGCTTTCCTGTTGAGGTAACGTTGAACGTCAGCGACGAGTCATTGGGCCCGTAACCCACATCATGATTCGATGCCAGTTCGTTGTCGGCGTTGTCGAACAAACGAATATAGCCGTCCAATGCCCCATTGGCCGAGAAAAGATCGATCTCCAATGATTGGCCAGCGATCAGGTCGACCTCATACATGTCCGTGTCGGCGCCGGTGCTGCCCATGTCACCGATCTCGGAGCTGTAGGAAGTTGTTTGAGCGTTGGTCAACGTCAGTGCGTGTGCGTCGCCTGTGGTGTCACCGATGGCGTCGGACGAACCGGCGGGCAGCAGCGTTGTCACGAGGTTGTATGTGCCTTGAGTTGATCCGTTTGTCGCGGTACCGGCGTTGGTCGGGTCATAGGAAGTATTGCCTTCGCTGCTGACTCCGATGTAGTAATCGCCAGCGGCAATGGCGTTGATTAGCAGTTTGGCGTTCGTTGATGTGCCGCCGCCAGAATAAGTGTGAAGCACCGTTCCCTGGCTATCAAATATTCTCAGGTAGGTATCAACCGAACTGGTCGCGACGGCGTCAACAATTAAATCCTGATTGAGTTGCAGGTTGACTTTAAACAGGTCAACATCCGATGCGCCGAACGCGTGATCACCAATTTCCGCCGCGGTGGTGCTGCCGGCAGTAATCGTCAATGCATCGTCGAAAATGTCGCCTGCGGCTTCCGGCTGATCAACTGTAAGATTTAGATCGTATGCCCCGGTATGCGTCGATTGTGTACCAGCGACTCCGCTAGGCGCCGATGTCGGGTCGTAGGATGTGTTTTGGTGTCCGGAGACGCCGGCGAAAAAGCTGCCGGAGCGGTTGACCGAGAAAGTCAGTGCTGAATCGGGACCGTAACCTTCATCGTCGTTGGCCGCCTCCTGGTTGCCCGCGTCGTCGAACAGGCGAATGTAACTGTCCAGATCGCTGGTGGGTGTGTCTGTATCCAGACCGAGCGTTTGACCATATTGCAGTTGGATCTCGAACAGGTCGACATCACTTGTTGTGTAGTCTCCGTCACCGATTGTTTGGCTTTCGGTGACCGTGCTTCCCGGAGATAGCGTTACTGGTTTTGCCGCAGACAGCGTGTCTCCAGGGCCGTTGGGTCCAGGCGGGTCGGCGATCGCATAGGGTTCACTGTTGTCCGGGTCCAGCGGGAATGTCGAACTGGCTGGATAGGTTTTTTCGCCTGTGAAGATTTCGTAACCGTTTTCGTCAAAGACCTTTTTTCCGTAATCGGTGCCGGATGGAAAGTGGTAGACGAGCGCGGTGTCGCGGGCGACGACCCACAGATCTTTTCCACCTGCGGGGTTCGTTGTGATGCCCTGGACATCAATGTTCGTCCCAGCCAGGTCTAACCGCCACGAGCCCTGAAATTCGCCCGCCAGATCGTAGACGAAAACCCTTGCCGCCTTGTCGGCACAACCCTGTGATCCCCCTTGGGGTGAGTTATTATCCAAGACATAAAGGAATTCGCCGTCGGATGTGACGCCCGTGGGATACCGATTTCCCAATTCCAAACTGAAGACTTCGTCGGCCGCGAAACTGCCTCCGCTCGACTGGATGCTCGCCCCGTCAGTGAACTTCAGCAGCGTGGCGAGCTTGCCGGTATTGTCAACAACCCACAAATCGTTGCCGGCAAGGGCAATCCCCTGAGCGTTATTCAAATTGACGCTCTGTTTCCCTTTTCCTGCAATCGTAGTGCGTGCGGACCAGGACGCGATGAAATCCCCGTCGGGCTCATACAGGATTACGTCGTGTCCTGAGGTCACGGTCCAGAGAACTGTTCCTGCTGCGTTCGAAGTGGCACCGCGAATTTTAGTGTTATTGACGTCTTTTTCGCGATAATCCCATTGACCGAAAAGCGTGCCGTCCTCCTCATATAAAAAGACGTCTTTCGGGGCACTTTGGTTGGGAACGAAAAATTTTGCGTAGGCACTTGGGTTCAAAATCTCAATGACGACCGTTGCGGAATTGGAAGACGTAACGCCATCCGAAATGGTGTAATGAAAGACGTACTGGCCGTGTTCTCCTTGGTCCGGTGTGAAGGTGTAAGTGCCGTCACTATTGTCGACCAACGTACCGCTCATGGTGCTGGCATTGGCATCATGCGTGATCGTGTCGATTGTTAAGGCGTCGCCATCATCGTCGGAGTCGTTATCAATGATCCCATTGGGCAACGCCGGATTGGTTTCAAATTCTTTGATCGTGATCGATTGATTGAATCCGGTCGTAAATCGATCGTCATTGGCAACGGGGGCATCATTCTGCGCTGCGACAACGATCGTGACAGTTGCAAGATTCGACGGGAGAGAGCCGTCAAATGCCTCGTAGGTAAACGTATCGGTCCCGCTCCAACCAGGATCCGGCGTGTAGGTCCATTTTCCGCTCCCCACCTGTGTCAGCGTTCCCATCGCCGGTTGATCGACGACAGATACAGTCAATAGATCACCATCAGGATCGGAATCGTTGGCGAGCACTACGGTTTTGGCAATATCGATCGCAACGTCTTCATCGGTCGCAAATGAATCGTTTTGCGCGACGGGAGGATCGTTTCGGTTTTCGATGTTGAACGCGAAGGTGTTCGGTGATTGATCGGTGTCGATTCCTCCATTCGAGCCACCACCATCATCACGAACTTGGAACGTAAGCGATCCCTTGTCGTCTCCATACAAATTGACGGCGGGATGAAAGACCAGCGAAGTGATCTGACCGACCGCCACGGTCTGTCCGTCGGCAATGGCCGTTCCACTTAATCGCAACTCTCCTTCTTGGGCTGACGGAACCGTTGTAATGATCACCTCGAGAAACGCATCGCCATCGATGTCACTGAATCCAAAGTCGGTCGCCGCAAAGGTGTAGGTCCCCTCTTCGACGAGTGGCCGAACGGCGTCTTTGCCCGCAGGCGGGGTGTTGACGTTATTGACGGTGAAGCGATAAACGTTCGGACTTTGGTCCGTATTCACTCCGCCGTTTTCGGTCCCTCCATCGTCAACGACCTGGAATTTGAAACTGGCGGCGTCGACTCCTGTCAGGTCAGTTGCCGGTTGAAACACCAATTCATCAAATTGCGCGACCGGAATGAACTGTCCCGGCGAAACGGGATTGCCTTCGAAAAGCAACACGCCTTCATTGGCGTCTGGCGGGGCGAAGACCGCAATTCCTAATAACGCGTTTGATTCGACGGAATCGACAAATCCGAATGTTTGCAGGTCAAAGTCATAAGACGTGTTCTCCAAGATCGTAGCACTTTGATCCGCTCCGGACGGTTCGTCGTTGACCGGTAGAATATCGATTCGAAAGTTGTTTGTTGCCACGGCCGTATCGCTTCCGCCGTTTGCGATCCCGCCATCATCGCGGACGCGGAAATCAAAGCCGGTCAAACCGTTTCCGTAAAAGTCAGCCGTCGGCTCGAAACTCAGATCATTGATGTCTGCGGCAAGGATAGTTTCACCACCGATAAGCTCAGTCGCACCGAGATAGAGCCGCCCTTCCGACGTTGGCGGCGTGTTGACAATCTGTATCGAGTACAGGGCATCATTGTCAGCGGGGTCAAGGATGGTGAACATCAACGAGGAAAAACTAAATCTCGTATCCTCGAGAGTTTCCTTGATTACATCCTGACCGGTTGGCGCGTCGTTCACTCCGGCAATATTGAAGTAAAACGCATTCGGAGTCGGATCGGTGTTTTGCCCCGTGCCATCGTCGGTGACCTGGAACGTAAAGCTACCCAATTCATTTCCGAATCGATTCCCGACGGGCACGAACGAGAGGGTCGAGATCTGTGCGACAGACACGACTGCGCCTGCAGTCAGAACCGTCGTGCCCAATTTCAGTTGGCCGTCGGTAGCGGAGGGTACCGTCGTAAGCGTCACGCTCGCAAAGTTGTCACCATCGGTGTCGGAAAATCCGAAATCACTCGACAGGAAGTCGTAAGTTTCCCCTTCATCGATATTCCGAAATCCATCAGCACCCGAGGGTGGCACATTGGCCGCGTCAATGAGAAACCGAATCGTGTTTGGGGTTTGGTCCAAATCCAAACCTCCGTATTGTGTTCCGCCGTCGTCTTGAACCTGAAACTCAAAAACCCCCTTGTCGGCGCCGGTCACGCCGGAGATGGCAACAAACTGCAGATCGGGCAAATCAGCAACCGCGATCAGCTGCCCCTCGTCCACTGCAACGCTGTCCAACAGCAAAGTCCCTTCGCCAGCTGGCGGAAGCTGGGTGATCAAAACACCCTGGTGTGTGTCGCTTTCGACCGGGTCAGTGAATCCGAATTGTGCAGCCGCGAAGGTGTGTGTGCCGGCTTCGGCCAGCGTGAAAGCGTTGTCTTGTCCGGCCGGTGGATCATTGACGGGGTTAATGTTGAACTGCAGCGTTCGTGCCGTCGTGTCTGTGTCGACACCACCAAACTGAGTGCCCCCGTCGTCTTGGACCTTAAATGTGAATGCTCCCAAATTATTGCCGTTTAGATTCAACAATGGAACAAAACGCAAGTCGCCCAAATCCGCAAAATCGACCGTGGTGTTGGCACTGACGGAGACGTTGCCAAGCTTTAGGACGCCATGCCCCGGATCCGGCAACGATACGATTTGGACGGAGCGCAAACTGTTGTCATCGTGTTCATCGGTGAAACCAAAATCGGAGACTGTCAGCGCATACGATTGGTCTTCGATGATCGTGATCACCTTATTCGCACCACTGGGCGCGTCATTGATCGAGCGTACGTTGATCGAGAAGGTTCTTACCGTTTGGTCGATGTCGACCCCGCCTCGATCGATCCCCCCGTCGTCCTGAACCACGAACGTAAACTTTCGCGTTGGCGTCCCATTTTCCTGGGCGTCTGGTGTGTAGACCAATTGTCCCAATTGCGAAAACGGAATTGATTGCCCCGCCGTGACATCGACAGTGTTGTGCTGCAAGGAACCAGACCCGAAAAGTGCGGGATCGACGACGATCAAATTCAATGCATCATCCTGCTCGACGGCGTCGACAAATTCGAAGTCGCTGGAAGAAAACGTATATGAGGAGTCTTCATCGATCGTGATCGTCGCATCGTCACTTTCGGGCGGATCGTTCACCGGATGGATGTCGAACGATATGGTATTGGGTGTCGCGTCCAACGTTTCGCCACCGAAGGCGACATCACCGTTGTCACGGACCTGGAACGTGAATTCCCCCAACCCTAATCCCAGGCCGTTCAAGTTCGTCACCGGATGGAAAGTCAGTCGGTTGATGTCCGCCACAGCGAAGCTGTCGCCGGAGCGAATTGCAACCCCGTCGAAGCGGAGTTCACCCTGATTCGTATCCGGCAGGCTGGAAATGACGACCGAGACAAAATCATTCAGGTCTTGATCTTGAAATGGAAAATCCGCTTCGGCGAAGGCATGAACCCCATCTTCATTCATCTCAAGGACATTGTCGCTGCCTGACGGTGCGACCGGAAAGCCGTACACGTGAATCGTGACGGTGGCGGGGGTCACGCTCGTGTAGGTCAGGTTCGTTGCATAGTACGTGAAGGAATCATCTCCGACGAATCCCGCATTAGGCGTATACGTGAATGTGCCGTCGGCATTGATTGAGATGAGCGTCCCATTGCTGGGCGGATCAACCAACGCAGTATCGACATACACGGCCGCTCCTTGCTGGTCGTAGTCGTTGTCGGTCAAGACACCTTGAGTGACCGTCAACGTCGTGTCCTTTTCGACACTGTATTTGTCGTCAACCGCTACCGGCACCAACAGATCAGAACGAAGTCGAAACCAGGAGTCAAAATCTTGGTCATTGTTGACCAATCGCATCACTAATGTGTACTGCTCTCCGGGCAGAAAATCAGAGATGTCCAGGTCGACAAACCCCTTCAAGTAGTTTCCATTCTCGTAGGTCGGCGTCGCCAAGTCTGACTCAAGCCCCCCGACGGTTTCGGTGACGTTGAAGTAGCTGTCCCGCCCGTCACCCGCGCGGTAGGGAATTGTGGGAACGGCGCTATATCCTTCTGAATCCAACAATGCGACTTCAAATGCGTCGTTAATTCGTTGGGTGCTGCTTGGGTCAAACGACAGTTCGTACCCGAACAGCAACAATGAGGGATCTTGCGGGATGGTGATGGTACGAGAGATCGTCGTTAAAAACGAATCGCCTTCGAATACCATCAATTCATTGCCGACGGAAGTCGCATAGCCCTTCCCGACATCAGTTCCGCCGTATTCGTTGACGGTCCAGCCATCCATCGGATCGGAAACAGAGTTGCCCAGCACGATCATGCCTGGTTGATCGTAACCGAAAGGATCGACGATCGTCCCGTTGGCAACGCCATCCGCGTCGCCGCGTCCACCATCCTGCACGTAAAGGGTAAAACCTTCGGCATTTCGAATGGCGCCAGTGGTCCCATCAAACACAAATTCTTCCCAACGTCCGGTTTCTTCATTTTGTTTAACCAGCCGCTCGGAAACGTTGTCGCTTCCCAACTGAACATCGATGCTCTGCACGCTTCCCGGAGGAATGTTGGTCAATTCAAACTCAATCAACCCGCTGGGCATGCGGTGGAGATTTGAGAAATCTCGTTGAACCGAGGTGCGAACGTTTTCAAAAGTACCAGACGCAGAAGCGATTGAAACAAAGCGCCCCCGCCCGGCTTCGGGAAACGTTGCAACCTTGTTTTGTACCCAGTCGGAGACTCCATCACGGTTGGAGTCACCTCCATTGCCGGCGTATTCGAAAACGTCAACGATCCCGTCGCCATCACTATCGTCCGATTGACCGACGGTGTAGATCTGTGAAACGTCGCCGATCGAGCCATCCGGAGGCGCCGCATGTACGAGAATTTGGTCACCGGGAACGAAGCGTCCCGCGCCGGTAAAGCGAAACGTTCCTGCGCTGGCGCCGCTGCGGGCCAATCGAGCATCACCGATGTGACGAAGCTGTCCATCACGCGTCGCAAAAATCTCGATCGCAATGTCGAGATCATAGGAAGCATCGGCGGAGCCGGTAACGAAGATCCGTCCCGGTCCCCCGGTGTTTGGCGTCCCGCCAATTTCAATGGTTGGGCCATTTGCAGAGTTGCCGGCAGCGGCAACCAGTTGTGCGATAGTAAACTGCCTCGACTCCCGAATCGGATCGCCCGAGGCATTCACACTGTCGACAAGACTATTTTGAGTCGCTGTCGTCGACGCGGTTGCGGTCGTGTCGCTGCCATCCTCTTCATCGATGACCGCCAAAGTCCCCTGAGAACCGTTTGTGGGAGGACTTGCCGTCAGCTCCCCCTCGCCTGCACCGGCCGTTGCCAATGCACTTCCAGAATCGGAGCTGGAACTTCCTCCAGATCCTGCACC
>JAGQPO010000466.1 GCA_020426665.1 Planctomycetales bacterium | reverse complement strand
CTATTACCAGTTCGAGTGGGGCGACTGTCAATTCATCGTTCTCGATCCGTTTCGTCACACCACAACCCGCAGTCGTGGTGGAACGGGTGACAACTGGTACTGGACGCTCGGAGAGCATCAGTATCAGTGGTTGAAACGCTCGCTCGAACAAAGTGATGCGAAACTGCGATTCGTGTTTCTGCATCACCTAGTGGGCGGCAGTGATCGGAATCAGCGAGGTGGAGCTGAAGCGGCTGCGTTCTGGGAATGGGGTGGCAAAGGCTCATCGGGCGAATACGAGTTCGATCATCATCGGCCCGGCTGGGACAAGCCGATCCATCAACTGCTGGTCGAGCATGGCGTGAACGTTGTCTTTCATGGGCACGACCACATGTTTATCAAGCAGGATCTTGATGGCGTCGTTTATCAGTTAGTGCCGCAGCCCGGGCATCCTCGATCAGGAACAAAGAGTGCAAAGGAATACGGATACCTCAGCGGCGAAGTTCAGGGGAGCAGCGGTCACGTCCGAGTTCGCGTCAGTGGCAACTCCGCTCGGGTCGACTATGTCCGATCGTACCTCCCGGCAGCAGAAGGCGAAAACCGACGGAACGGTGACGTGAGTTACTCGTACATCGTAGTGGAGCGTTAGTAATGCCCTTGATCAGATTCACTCAGCTATTGCTGCGCATCAGCATTGCTTTCGCCGTCGTTGCAAGCTGCAGCACAGCCCTTCTCGGTCAGGCGGCGGAGCGTCCGAACTTCGTGTTCATTCAGGGCGAAGGACAGGGGTGGGCGAGTACGTCTGTGCAACTTGCCCCGGATGTGCCGGAGTCCAAGAGTGATGACTTCTGGACACCCAATCTCGAGCGTTTGGCTCGGGAGGGAGTCAGGTTCTCCAACTTCTACGCACCGTCGCCGCGTTGCACGCCTTCGCGGGCGACGTATTTTACAGGCATCAGCCCTGCCAGACTGGGCATGACGTTTACTGCGTCGGGCGGAGATACAGGGCACGCACTCATCGAGCCACGTGTCATTAGCGAATTGCCGCGTGAAGTAACCACCATCGCCGAACTGTTGAAGTCGGCAGGATACGCGACTGCACACTTTGGGAAGTGGCACGTTGGTCGCGCCGATCCACGCGTTCATGGTTTTGATGAGTCGGACGGAGCGACCAGCAACAGTGGTCCCGAGAATTCCCGGAACCCAAACCCAAAACAAGCGTATGGCATGACCGATCGTGGGATTGCGTTTATGAAGCGGCAGGTAGCCGCGAACAAACCGTTCTATCTGCAATTGTCTCATTACGGTGGACGATCTCAGGCGGATGCGAAGCCGGAGACCTTTGAAACGGTTCTTAAACGTGGACTCGGTCGCAACGATCGCAACATGGAAGCTGCGGCAGTGGTGTTGGACATGGATATCACAATCGGCCTGTTGCTGGATGCGCTCAATGAGCTTGGCATCGCTGACAATACCTATGTGATCTACACCGCCGACCACGGCACACCCGGACGCAACGGACCGTTGCAGGGAGGGAAAGGTGGTTTGTGGGATGGAGGAATTCGCATCCCGCTGTTCATTCGAGGCCCGTTGGCCAGAGCGAACGCACACTGCAGCACGCTCGTGACGGGAGCCGACCTTGTCCCAACGGTTGCCGATTTGGCGGGACTGAAAAATCAGGTAGCAGCCGAAGTGGAAGGTGGAAGTCTGCGAAACGTCTTGTCCGCTCCCGACACTGGCACCGTGAGCCGACCGAATGACGGCCTAGTCTTTCATTTTCCTCACTACGACAAAGACCCGCTCGGACCGGTGTCGGCAATCGTCCTGCATAACTTCAAATTGCTGCGAATCTATGAACGCGACCAAAACATGTTGTTCGATCTGCGACAGGACATGGGAGAACGCAACGATCTTGCTGCAACCAACCCAAGTCTGGTTCACAAACTCGACGGGCAGTTGACCCGCTACCTGACATCGATCGGTGCGAAACTCCCAGTCCAACGTGAATCCGGCATGGCACCACCATCGGTCAGCAACAGTGATCGGTCACGGGAGGACACCATTTTGAAAGGACTCGACAAGGACAGCGATGGGCAACTCACCCAAGAAGAGATCGAAGCCCTGCCGGCTTTGCTGCGTTCGTTGGACAAAGATAGGGACGGATCGGTGTCTCGCGAAGAGGCTCGCGGGCGGTAACACACCACATAGGAAATCTAACATGAAGTGGCTTTTTGTTTTCGCAGTTGCAATTGCAGTGTTGATGCCTTCGGACTATGCACATGCTCAGCAGAATGGCAAAGAAAGAGGCAGCCAGAGGTCGGGGCAGCAAGGCAGTCGTAATGCGAAAGAACGAACCCAAGGCGGAAAAGGCGAAGGCCGAGGCGGGCAAGGCGGCGGAGGGTTGTTTCGACTGCTTGATGTCAACCGTGATGGCCTGTTGTCTGCGAACGAAATTAATGGTGCGGTCGCCGTTCTTATGAAACTCGACAAGAACAGGGACGGTCTGCTGGATTCGGAAGAACTTGCTAGCGCAAGTCGCGGACAAGGCGGCGGTCAACGTGGGAACGGTGGCGGTCGTGAAAAACAGAGAAAGGAAACGCGAGTGGGGAACGATCAATGAGAGTCCTAACAAGAACACTCGGTCTTGTTCTCGTGTTGATTCTCTGTTCAACCGTGATCGCACAACCTCCTCGCAAGCCTCGCATCGAAGATACGATCCGGGCAAATGTCTACGCGGACAACTCGTTCAAACTCTACATCAATGGTGAACTCGTTGCGGTCGATTCGATTGCATTCGTTCCGCACAACGTTGTTTCAGTGGATGTGCTTCCAGCGTACCCCATGACGATCGCAGTCATGGGTATCGATAACGCAGATCCGAAAACGGGCATGGAATACGCCAACACAAATATTGGCGACGGCGGCTTCATTCTGAAGCTGGGCGACGGCACCGTGACCAATGCCACATGGAAAGCAAAGAAGTTTTCATGGGGACCAGTTGACGGAGACACGAAGAACCCGCGAGTCGAGAGCATTCCTATCCCCGAAGATTGGTACGCGGTCGACTTTGACGACAGCAAATGGCCGGGCGCGAAAGAGTTTACGGAAGAAGAGATCGGACCAAAATCACCGTTCTTTGAATATGACTTCAAGGGAGCGAAGTTCATTTGGTCGGATGATGTAAAGCTCGACAACGTTGTATTGTTCCGGACAGTTGTAAAATCGCCGCCAGACGGCGAGGATCGCCCCGACTTTCGCGGTCTGACAGACGTTGTCCCGCAAAGCCCACAAAGAGGCGGTGGACGCCGTCGCCCAAACGATCGGTAAATCGACGAAACAGGCAGAACGAAACTCTTCCGAGAATCCCTTATGAAACGACTCCTCCTACTTGCAGCTCTCGCCGGCCTCTCGCCACATTTCGCGACGGCTCACGAAGGGCACTCCCATGCGCCCTCTCCGCAAACACAAAAGAAAATCATTCGGCTCAACACGGAGCCACCCAAAGTTCACTTTGTTGTGCAGCGGCAAGTCGAAGAGCCAGAACGGCCAGAGCTAGCAAAGCTGTTCGATCCGTTTGCAGATAAGGTGAAGGTTCGCTTTGATCGAGGCTTCCTGTACGTTGAGTCCAGCGGCATGCCCGAGCACCCAATGATGCTCGGCATCACGGCTTGGCAACAACAAGTTCCACTACCTCAGTCGTACGTTGGCAACAACGCGTGGAAGATTCCGCTTCATCCGGTTCCCGCGAAGAATCCCTTGTCCGCGAAGACGAGCTTCTTTCGCGGTGCCATCGCTCTTGCTGCTAACGGTGTCCCAATCTTCAACCCGATCAAGAACGACGGCAAGACGGATACTCTTCTGGCTGGCGAGTTGGATCAATGGGGCGGACACTGCGGTCGAGCAGACGACTATCACTATCACATCGCGCCAGTGCACCTTGAGAAGATTGTTGGGGCTGGCAAACCAATCGCCGTGGCTCTCGATGGGTATCCGATCTATGGATACAACGACCCCAGCGGCAAGCCGCCAACAGATCTGGATTGGCTGAACGGTCACAAAGGACCAGACGGAGCGTATCACTACCACGCAACAAAGATGTATCCGTACCTAAACGGTGGGTTCTACGGCGAAGTGGTTGAGCGAGGTGGTCAGGTTGATCCCCAGCCGAGAGCACAGGGCGTTCGTCCTGCGCTCAGTGGTCTGCGAGGAGCGAAGATCACAGGATTTGAGAATCCGAAACCAAGTAGCTACGTAGTGCGCTATGAGGTGTTCGGCGAAAAGCGATCAGTAGAGTACACGGTTGCGGAGAATGGATCAGTAACTTTCAACTTTGTTTCGCCACAAGGCACTACCAGAGAAAGCTACAGTTCACGCGGACGTGGCGGTGATGGAAGTGACCGTCGTCGAGCCTCTCAGCCGCCTCCCCGCCGGAATCAGCCGCAAGGAAATCCAAGTGCGATCGATACGCGTGGCGGACAACCTCAGGACGGCGGTGACCCCATCGTTCGAGCCGTTGATAGAAACGGTGACGGAGAGATAGACAAATCCGAGCTCGAGAATGCAGCCCTCTCCCTTCGTACCCTCGACAAGAACAAAGACGGGAGCATCACGCGAGAAGAACTTGCCGCGAGTGGGCGCCTACGACTCGATCCAACCAATCGGGCTGGTGGAGATGGTGGCCCGCAGCCGAGCGAAGGACCGCGGCAGCCGTGGATTCTGGTTCATAAGGATGAGATCGATCTTGATAAGAACAATATCATCAGTCGGCAAGAAATTGTCGGCGAAGCAACCAAGGCATTTTCGGGCTACGACTTGAACAACGACGGCAAGCTGACTGCCAGTGAGTTGTCCGGCCGCGGTGGTTCACGCAGCGCGATGGCTGGGTTTCTGAAAGGACACTCCAAGGAGATCGATCGCAATGGCGACGGCACTCTGACTCAAGCCGAGGCGGTCGGCAATGCCGAGCGAATGTTCGACAAAATGGACCGCGATGGCGACGGAGAGATCAGCCAGGACGAGATGGACGCGTCGCGCCGTCGCTAACTTGAAGCACCCTTGAACCGGACCTAGTCTGAGCTGCTACGAACGAGCCGGTCGAAAAGCCGTCGCTGCCTCGCCAATCGGTCCGCCGGATGATGCCGCGTAGTTCACGCTCGGTAATCGGATCACGCGCGCGGTACAAAAACGTTGCAACCACGAAACATCGGGTATTGCGGACCGAAATCGATGCGGACGGTGTCCGGACGTGAGAATCGAAACGACGCTGCAGCGTCGATCGATGATCGATAGCAGTTTGTGCTCGGTCGGCTCTACCGCGAAAATCGGTTGCCCCAAACCCAGCAAAACGTGGTGCTTTTGTTCATTTGAGATAACTGTGTTGCCAACTGTCCTGCAGGTCAAATTTGAGCCTTCGCGGACAGTATCGAAATGATGCTGCCGCTAGTAAACGCCAAAGGCCGATGCACATGCATCGGCCTTTTTGCGTTAGTTTCCGGTATTTGCCCGCTTTTCTACCGACAGGCGGTCTCTCTCGCCACTTGTTGCCTTCGGAAGAGAGACCAGCGAAGGGTGCTTTCTGGCGGCTTGCCCCTTGGGCTACAACGAATGCTCTCCAACTCTCTCGGTTAATAGTCTACCCCCAGTTAACAACTTTCCGCCGCTCGGCACGAGTGCGGGAGTCAGAGAGTTTTCGGAGCGCGAGAGTGGCCGAGAGTTCAAGCGAATCACCTCCGTGAAATCCGCTTCCACGCTTTTCGCTGCTTCTCCCAATTCGGCTGCGTGGCGATCTGACGGACCAAGCCT
>JAGQPO010000465.1 GCA_020426665.1 Planctomycetales bacterium | reverse complement strand
TCATCAGCCGCGGATGATTGCTGGCAGGATTGCCGCCGATCAGAAACACCGTGTCGGCTTTCTCCAAATCTTCCAACAAAATGGTCGCGGTGCCGCTACCGACACTGCTTTGCAACCCGACGCCACTTGCCTGGTGACAGTAGTAACTGCAATTATTGACGTTGTTGGTACCGTAGACACGGGCGAGTAATTGCAACAGGAAACCGGCTTCGTTGCTGCTGCGTCCGCTGAAGTACCAAAACGTTTCGTCCGCCGGAGTCGACGTCAACTTTGCCGCGATACTTTCGATCGCCTCCTTCCAAGTGATCACCTCGTAATGAGTCTGACCTTGACGGTAACGCAGCGGATGAATCAGCCGACCGAGTGATTCCAACTCGCGCGGGGAAAGCTTTTTGAGTTGTTCAATTGAAGTCTGTTTCCAGAAATTTGGATCGATACCCGGCTGCATGTCGGCAACCATGGCCTGCATGCTTTTTTTGCAGACCTCGAAGGAGTGGCCGAGTTCGTTGACCATCCCGCCTTTCTGGCCGCCCATTCCGACGGCGCAGGTTTTACAACTGTTGCGCGTCCGCATCGCTTTGAACAGTTTCCAGACGCCACCCGCTTCACGCCCTTTTTTCAGCGTATACAAAATCGCGCGAAACCCACCGCCACTGCCAACTTTCACTGCTTTTTCCTCGATCGAACCGTTTCACCGTAACGCCACATCGTAACACCGAATGGCAGGGAAGGTGAATGCGTCCGCCGGAGGGAGCTAAATGGAGATCGAGCAACTCCGAAGCAGAGCGTGCCAGGGGGGGAGTCGTGTTTCGGAGGGGTAAGAAAATTTTGGGTAAGAAAATGGAAGACAGCGCGCCCAAAATCTTCCTACCCAAAATCTTCCTACCCAAAATCTTCCTACCCGGCGCAGTATGGCTGCAGCTTGGGGAGATCATTTTTTGACCCGCTCTCGGGTCTGATACATCAATCGCATCCGCCCTAATCGCCTGAAGGCCGGAACACTAGACTGCGTTGATGCCGCGTGCCGAAGCCACACCTAGGGAGAATTAAACAGGAGGAAACAGAGAGAACAGAGAATCGTGTTCGCTCTGTTTCCTCCGTTTCCTCCTGTTAAAAACCAGCCGGCAAAATGATCGCAGGTCGCGACGCCGTCGTCCTTGCACCGATGTGCATTGATCGAATTAACTACCTCCGTCCTTTGGGATCCAGGTTGGCGTCCAGGTCGGCTTGCGTGACGGTTGATTCGACGCCTTGCTCGGGAACATCGGCCTTGGCGATCCACAGCACGGCGTTCAGAACGACCTTTCGGAAGTCATCGTTGCCCCAGTTGTCGTGGAAGTGGCCTCCGGTGAATCCGAAGCCGCGTCCTCCGTCGGCTCGCTCGACGGTCCACATCATCGCTTCGGCGCGACCTTTTGATGCTTGGATATGTGGGTAGGGACCTTTGGGATAAACATAGGGCCCGTCGCGCACTTCGGATGACGGCGTTGCGACCAGGATGGGAACAAACTTTAATCCGTTCGTTTCGGCCGGCTCGTTGCCCGCCATGTCGGATACAAAACGCATGTTGAAATACCATTCGTCTTTAATGTCGAACGGTTTGACGCCTTGCGTGACCGGATGTTCGGGAAAGGACACGAAGGCCGGTTCCCACATCGGATTGCACGAGAACATGTGTTCGTAGTGACCACCGATCCAACGTTTCATTTCGTTACCCGCCTGGTCGGCCAACACTTCGACACCGTAGTGCATAAATCCAAGACCGACGCCACGCTCGGTCCATTTTTCGATCATCTTCAATCGTCGCCCGTCCTCTTGAACGATCTCGTGTTTGCCACCGCCGTCCATATAAAACACGACGGCATCGGCGTCATCAAAGATCGACTCGTCTTCCGGCCATCCGTTTAGCACAAATTGAACATCAACGTCGGGCACACCGGCCAAGCATTTGTGCATCAATTGGACACCGGCGTTGAACTCATGCATCCGCGCCGGGTGCGACGGCTTACCGGCAACCAAAACAATCTTCTTTGACTCGGCACTGGCCGAATGGAACGACAAGACGGAGCTGACCAGCAGCAATAAAGCGATGATCGGTTTCAATGGAATAACTCGCGGGGGGAGGCGTGGAAGGGGGATCTCCTAAGATAATCTGTTCGCCGGGCGGCTGCATGGGCAACCGTTGCTCGCAGAGCAAAGAATCGGTACCGGCACTTGACGCATGCCGCGGGATCGCCAAGCTGGACGACTGTATGAACGGCCCGTGTTCGTTGAAGGTTGGAAACATGAGTTTAGGGATCGCATTTAAGGCATTTTTCGCCGCTTTGGGTAATCGCGACAAAGCCCAGCAGATCAACCTGGTCTTGTCCGGCGGGCATCCGAGGGGCATTCCCGAGGGGAAAAGCAGCGTTTCCCCAGAAAAGGTTGAAACGGCACCGGCCCAAGCCGTCCCTGTCAAATCGCCACGTGACCCAGCCGTCACGCTGCTGGCGACGCTACAGCGTGAAGCGAGACTGGTCGATTTGATCCAAGAAGATTTGAGTCAGTATTCCGACGCCCAAGTCGGCGCGGCGGCGCGTCCGTGTTTGCAACAGTGTGCCGGTGTGCTGAAGCGGGCAATGGGACTTGAACCGTTATTGGATGCCGCCGATGGCGACTCGGTCGAGATTCCTGCCGACGCATCACCAACCCGTTTTCAACGGATCGGCGAAGGCGCATCGGCCAGCGGTAAACTGGTCCACCATGGCTGGCAAGCGACCAAGATCGAATTGCCGACATGGACCGGTGAAACCGCCGACGCCAACATCATCGCCGCGGCTCAGGTCCAGACGTCGTAGTCTTTCCGAAAGACCATCGCATTTTCGAACCCTCATTCGTTTCATCCATACAACTCATTCATAGAACGCAGATATCCGATGGCCTTACGTTATTGCGTCGGCATTGACCTGGGAACAACCAACTCCGTGGTTGCCTATGCGCCGCTGGCGGACGACGGAAAGAAAGTCGAACCGGAATTGAAGCTGTTGCCGATTCCACAATTGATCGCGCCGGGACAAATTGAATCACGAGAGGCACTGCCTTCGTTCCTGTACTTGCCTCGCGACCGCGAAATCGAATCTTTGAAGACGGCCTGGGCTGACAACCCGGCACGTGGAGTCGCCGGCTATTATGCCCGGCTACAATCTGCGGAAAACCCACAACGAGTGGTGGTTGCAGCCAAGAGTTGGCTTTGCCATGGCAACGTCGGTCGAACCGAAGCGGTCTTGCCATGGCAATCGCCGCCGGAGGTGCAAAAGGTATCGGCGTTTGATTGCACCCAGAGGTTTCTCGCCCATTTAGTTTCCGCCTGGAACACGGCGCACCCGGAATCGCGATTGCAAGACCAACATGTCGTACTGACGGTTCCGGCATCGTTCGATCCGGCCGCGCGCGAACTGACACGACAAGCGGCCATCGAAGCGGGGTTACCGGACCACTTTGTTTTGTTGGAGGAACCTCAGGCCGCGGTGTACCACTGGTTGGCGGCCAACGCCGAACAATGGCGAGCTGAATTGACGGCTGGTGATGTCATGTTGGTCATTGATGTCGGCGGCGGGACGACCGATTTGACATTGGTCACGGTGGAAGAGTCCGGCGGTGAACTGCAATTGCAGCGACTTGCCGTGGGCAACCACTTGTTGCTCGGCGGCGACAACATGGACTTGGCGCTCGCGCATCATGTGTCGATGCGGATGCAAGAACAGGGACATGATCTTGATCCTTGGCAAAGTGTTTCGTTGTGGCATGCGTGTCGCGACGCCAAAGAAAAACTGCTTTCCCCCGACGGCCCGGACCAACACACGATCTCGGTGCTTGGTCGCGGCAGTTCACTGATCGGCGGGACCATTTCGACAACACTGTCCGCGGATGAAACGCGCCGATTGATTGTCGATGGCTTTTTCCCCCAGTGCAACGCCGACGCGCGTCCCCAGCGACAAGCGGCTTCGGGATTCCAAGACATCGGACTGCCTTACGAAGCGGATCCGGCGATCACGAAACAGGTCGCTGCGTTTCTGGCCGACCAAACCGAAACGATCCGCCAAGCCGTTTCCGAATCACAATCGGACCGATCGACGGGGCCGACGCACCTGCTGTTTAACGGCGGTGCATTCCGTAGTGATGCGTTACGAAATCGCATGCGTGATGTGGTTAACGGTTGGTGCGACTCGGCGCCGACTGTCCTGGGAGAGCGCAAAGACTTGGATGCCGCGGTTGCCTTGGGCGCGGCCTATTATGCGTGGTCGAAACAGACCGGCGGCATACGGATTCGTGGTGGCACGGCGCGGTCCTATTACATTGGGATTGAAACAGCCGGATTGGCGATCCCTGGTGCGCCGCGACCACTTCGTGCCTTGTGCGTCGCCGCCCAAGGAATGGAGGAAGGGACCGAGGCGGAGGTTCCTGGAAAAGAAATCGGATTGGTTGTCGGCGCGCCTGCACGGTTTCGTTTTTTCGCGTCATCCAACCGCAGCGACGACGCCGTCGGCACTCAACTGGATCGTTGGACGCCCGACGAATTGGTCGAAAGCGAACCGATGGAATTGACGCTAACGCGAGATTCGGCTGGTGACGAGCACGCCGAACCGTTTGTCCCCGTTCGCTTTGTCAGCCGTGTCACCGAGCTGGGGATGTTCGAACTCTGGTGCCATTCGACACGCTCGGATGAAGAATGGAAAATGGAGTTTAGCGTTCGAGAAAATCAGTCGTAGCCACCAACCAAACGGAAGCACGCCTTGTCCGATAGCAGTGATCAGTCAGAGAGCGGACCGGAATCAGAGTCACGATTTGTTGTCGGAATCGATCTGGGAACAACGAACTGCGCGATGTGTTACGTCGACACATCAATCGACGATTGGCACGTCCAGACCTTTCGTGTGCCGCAGTGGGTTGACCTGGGGCAACTGGAACGGCGCGAGACGCTGCCATCGTTTCACTATGAATTAACACCCAGTGAAGCGGGCGGCCAAGTCGGCGGGTTGCCGTGGGGTACTGACAACACCAAGGTTTCGTCCTGCGTCGGAGTGTTCGCCCGCGACGCCGGGTCGCGGCATCCGGGTCGCCGAATCAATTCCGCCAAGAGTTGGCTTTCGCACGACGGAGTGGACCGCAGCGCCGACTTTTTGCCTTGGCACGGCGATGCCGATGTGCCGCGAATGTCGCCGGTTTCCGCATCGGCGATGTACCTGAATCACTTGCGCAACGCCTGGGACAACGACTTCCCCGATCATCCGCTGAACCGGCAAGACGTTGTCATCACGCTGCCGGCATCCTTTGATGAAGTCGCCCGTGAGTTGACGATCAATGCCGCCAAGCAGGCCGGTTTGAAACGCGTGTATTTGATCGAAGAACCTCAAGCCGCGTTTTATGCTTGGATCGACCAACATCGGCACAAGTGGCCGGATCTTGTCCGCGGCGGGCAACTGATTTTGGTGTGTGACATCGGCGGTGGGACCACCGACCTGACGTTGATTCGCGTCCGGCCGGCCGGTTCATCCAGCGACCAAGTTCAATTTCACCGCGTCGCCGTCGGACGTCACCTGATCCTGGGTGGCGACAACATGGACTTGGCCGTCGCGAAGCTTGCCGAATCGAAACTGCGATCTGATCAACCGACTGTGCAACCGTCCGCCAGCCAATGGGACCGCATGGTCCAAGCGGCTCGCAGCGTGAAAGAAGCGATGCTCGGCGAAGACCGCCCCGCGACGTTTACGTTGAACGTCGCCGCCGAAGGCGCCAAATTGCTTGCCGGAGCCATCCAAGTTGAACTGAGTGCGAACGAGATCGACGCAACCTTACTGGACGGTTTTTTTCCTCGGGTGCAATTGTCCGATCGCCCGGAGCGCGGTCAAAGCGGATTCCAAGAATTTGGATTGCCGTATGCGGCCGACGCAGCGATCACGCGTCACTTGGCCGAATTCTTAACCGAGCACCGAAGCAGTGGCCTCAATGAACAAGACACCGAATCGGCCAATCGTCCCGATTTGGTCCTGTTCAACGGAGGCGTTTTGGCGGCGCCGGCGATCAGACAACGAATCATCGAGTCGCTACGGGATTGGTTTTCGCGACCCGGCGAGAACTGGCAGCCAACCGAATTGTCGTCCGACCGATTGGATTTGGCGGTCGCTCGCGGGGCGGCGTATTACGCGATGGTGCGTCGGGGGCAAGGAGTCCGCATCGCCGCCAACCTGGGACGTTCTTATTACATGCAAGTACGTGATGAACCGCCGACCGCGATCTGCCTGATTCCGGGTGATGCAGAACCAGGCCAACAATTTCGCGCCGACGACCATCCGCTGCACCTGCAAATCGGCGCGCCCGTCCAATTCCCGCTTTGGGTCAGCAGCACACGATTGGCCGATCGCGTCGGCGAATTGGTAGCGATCGATCGAAACCAAATGTCGGCACTGCCGCCGATTTGCACGGCGTTGGTGCGGGGACGTCGGCGCGAAGAAACCGAGCTGAGCGTCTATGTCGAATCGGAACTGAGTGAAATTGGAACGATCGGGATGTACTGTGTCGAAGCCGAACACGGCA
>JAGQPO010000464.1 GCA_020426665.1 Planctomycetales bacterium | reverse complement strand
TACTCCTTATTCCGCTCTCGCCCTTGATTGATGGCCGAACAACCCCCTCCTCCACAGCTCTGGCAGACCGTTGCTCCGGTCGAATTCGGTCCCAAACTGACCGACAAGACCCAGTCCCAGGCACTACTGATTAGCGCCCGCCAAGGCGCCGGATTCGAGGTCGCCGCCGGACAGGTCTCGCATGCGATTCAATCGCGAGCCACTCAAATCTTGCTGGATTTCACCGCCGCAGGTTGCGCGATGCGCTACTTCATCGATGGACAGTGGGAACAACTTCCGCCGCTGGATCGAGAAACCGGTGACGCAATGCTGTTCGCCCTGAAGCAAGTGTCCCTGGTCAACCCGGCCGATCGTCGGAGTGCTCAAGTCGGATCGGTTGCCGTTAAATTGAAAAAGGAGAAATACGATTTAACCCTTCAATCCCAAGGCGTCCCCACTGGAGAACGCGTTCTGGTGCGGTTGGTTGCCGGCCAGATCCCGTTCGATACCCTGGGTGACATCGGGATGCGGGACAAAATGGCGGCCACGTTCAAGCAGTTTTTGAATGATGAAGCCGACATCGTCTTGATCACCGCGCCAAAGGGTGAAGGATTAACGACCACATGGAACGTCAGCATCAGTGCGGCCGACCGTTTGGTTCGAGATTTTCAGTCGTTCGAGGATGAAGCGAGACCCGAACCGGAAATCATCAATATCAATCCGAACTACTACGGCGGGAACACCGGTATAACGCCGTTCGAGTCCGTTCGCAAAGCGATTTTGAAAGAGCCGGATGTCTATCTGTTTCCCGAACATGTGGACGCAGAAACATTTGAAATGGCGCTCAAGCAAATCGACAAGGCGGAAAAGAAAGTCATCACCCGAGTGGTCGCCGGCGGTGCGGTCGAAGGTTTGATGCGATTGGTCGCCCAGTATCCCGAGCAGCGAGATGCGATTGCCAAGAGGATTGCATGCGTCACCGGCCAGCGATTGGTGCGCCGGTTGTGCGATAACTGTAAGATCGGTTTCCAACCGCCACCCCAATTGTTGCAGCAGTTGGGGATTCCACAGGGACGTGTTGCGCTGTTGTATCAGCCATTCATTCCACCACCGATCGAACAGCAAGTCGACGAGAACGGTCGGCCCGCGCCCATCACACCGTGTTACAATTGCCAGGGTCGCGGATACTTGGGGCGGATCGGGATTTTCGAATTGCTGACGCCCGGAGAGCAATTGCGAGACGCACTGACCAAAACACAAGATCTTGGCCGGTTGATGGGGATCGCAAAATCCGAAGGATTCCATGGTATCCAAACCGAAGCGGTGCTGACGGTCGCGCGAGGTTTGACCAGCCTGGACGAACTGAAACGGGCCTTCGCCCGCCAAGCTTAGGGGTCTGGTTGCTCGCCAAGAACAATCCCGCCCCATGCCGGCTTGTCCAACATAGACGCACGTTTCGCAATCAGAACAATTACCCCACCAAATCTGGCTCCCCTGGCCGGTTCCGTGTGTTCACCGTTAGGGCGAATGGATGCTGGCAGACGACCACGGCACGGTCCAGTTCACGGTATCGTCCGCCATCGCGGTTCCAGTACAACGTCACCGTCTTGAAGACCCGCCTGAACGCCGCGCGCGCCAGTAGCGATTCGTTTGATGCCAGATCAACGTCTCGTCGTTCAACGTCGTTCGGATCGCAAAAACGGCCGAAATGATGCCGAACCAGATAGAAGAATCAACGCGTTGCGGGTGCACGTTTGCGCCATCGCGGATTGGTTTGCGGGAGCATAGCAATGACCCGTTGAAACGTCGGACAGCTGGATCATCCCAGCAGATTCACCGAGAGGGTTTTGGCATTCTGTGTAATCCATATAGTTTGACAAATTGCGTTCAGAGGCAGCGAATCTCCCTTTTTGAATTCGAGAATTGGATCCAGAAAATAGGCCTCCAGACCGACACATCAGTAGCTGAATAATCGTTGTTACCATCATATTCATGAAAATCGGATTTACCGGGCGCGGAAATGACACAGTCAAAACGAACATTAGTATCGCTCGGATGGGTCGCGAGCCTGTTTTTCATCAGCGCCGCGAACGCGCAGGGGATCTTTCTACCGGCTGGCGGAGCGGTCAATCGTGGCATGGGCGGTGCAACCACCGGTACTGCCGTTGAATCGCTCGGTTCGATGTATTGGAATCCGGCGACCATCAATCGCTTGGAAACAGATGAAATGGCGTTTGGATTTGAATTGGTTTATGCAGATCAAAACCTATCTTCGGCTTTTCCGTTGGCAGGCCAGGGTTCCACGGATGCGGATACAGGTGTCGTGCCTGTGCCGACGATTTCGTGGGTTCATCACACCAAAAATCCAGACGTAAGTATTGGGCTGGGGATCTTCGGTGTTGGAGGATTTGCGATTAACCTGCCTGCCGATGCAGCTAATCCCATCCTTTCGCCACCACAGACGCTAGGCGGTGTCGGCGTCGGTGGGATTAACTCGGAGGCTCAGTTCTTTCAACTTGCTCCAGCCCTTTCGGTGCGTTTGACCGAGCGTCTTTCAATGGCTGCCGGCCCGGTCGTTGGACTTGGCAAGGTAACCGTCGATGAGAATATCTTCGCTCCTTTGAACGCCAATGGAACTTACCCACGCGGTGATGGGGCGCGATTTCACTGGGGGTTGGGGGCACAGCTTGGGTTCCACTTCGTGCACGATTGCAATTGGGAGTTTGGAGTGAACTTGAAGACTCCCGTCTGGTTTGAAGACTTTCGGTATCACGCCGAAGATGCCACTGGCTTACCGCGAACGGATTCAATCGATATCGATCTTCCAATGATCGTTTCTGGCGGGCTTGCATATCGCGGAATGGAGTATGTCTTGTTGACCGCGGATATTCGTTATCTCGGCTACAACTGGGCAGATGGACTGGGCGATCCGGCAGCCTATCAAGCTGACGGTTCGGTGGATGGTCTGGGATGGAAGGATCAGTTTGCGTTAGCGATTGGCGCGGAATTGCAGCTTACCGAACGAATCATCGGGCGACTTGGTTACGTCTATGCTTCAGAATTGTTTGACGACGAAAACACCTTTTTCAACTTGGCCTCTGATCTAAGCTACCGACATATGCCAACGTTCGGGGCGTCCTATCGATGTAATGATCACACCACAATCAGCGCTGCATACAACTACCTAATTAGCTGGGACTCCTCGGGGCGTTATGTGCTTCCAGGTGCTGGTTCAATACCCGGTTCGTCGGTTACGACCGACTTTGCCGGCCACATTCTTACGGTTGGATTGAACGCACGTTATTGAACTTGATCGGCAGGCAGCAACGGAGCAACAACGTCTGGGTCAAACTGATCGCCCAGTAGCCAAGATTCCGCGTGCGGGATCGTTGACTCCAGGCGTTTTAGCAGACTGACTGCCTTCGCGCGATTTTCATCGCGATCTTTTTCCTGAACGGCCGCGAGATCGAGTAAGCCTCGGGCGAAATCATAGCGGCCATCGTATTGCTCCGCAGTTTGGATTGATTTTTTGAACGTTCGGGCGGCTTTTGTATGATTCCCACGAATTGCCGCCAACCGGCCAAACATCCGTTGCGAATGAGCGCGAATGGTTGGATAGCACCACGCAAAAAAATGGCATTGAAATGCAAGTTTTCTAGCTCGACTCACTCTCGCCCCACTGGTTGGGGTTGTCCAGTCTGGACCAAGTAGAGCTTCAATCAGCCAAGGATAAGTTCGAATTGCAAACTCAGCATAAAAGAGATCCTGGCGGAGTTGCTTCTGGACAGTTTCAAAGGTCTCGACCGCCTTGTCGTAGAGCGAAGCTTGAATATGCAAAAATCCAAGATGATGAAGTGCGACCGATCTTGAAACTAAGTGTCCGCGGCCCTCATATCCCGCCAAGCAGTCTCTTATCGAGTCGTATGCATCGCTAAGCTTTCCCATACGCGCTTCCGCATTGGCGATTCCGTATTTTGCCCAACATATTAACTCTCGATCACCAACTAATTGACCGTGAAGCAATTCCATGTGGCCCGCCTCAAACTCTTGACGAGATTCTCCCTGTACAAAGTGTGCATGGCGGAGAATATGACAGGCCATTGAACGCGCAAGTGAGTCTTCGCCTAGACGCTCAAGTTCCGCGAATGCAGACTTAACGACTGCCTCCGCCTTATCCGCTTCACCCATTGTGTAGAGGCAGCCCGACCAATAAACCTGAATGACAGCAGTCTCAACGATCGTTTCGCTCCGCTTCGCAAATCGCAAGGCTCGATTGACAAAGTGTCGCGACAGAATAAACAACGCGATGGACGTACTTGTCCAGGCGAGCCATGTAAGGGAACGCGCGATCGTTTCCGGACGCCCGCTTTTGTACGCGTTGACGACCCCACTCGTTGCCGCTTGAACGAAGTGAAGCGTGCGTCCCTGGATCAATTCAACCCATGCAAGCCGATCGAGCGCGTTTGATGCTAGCTCGAAGCGTCTTCTCCGAAACTGATCTCGACTTTCGCGGATAAGCCACGGGTTGACGACCCAAAACAGAGAAGTCAGTAAACGAAGAATGAGCGCAATAGTTGACTTTGGTCGAGAGCAACCAACTTGATCAAGTTCTTTGTCAAGCCAGCTCGTTGCATCGTCAAATCGAGAGGCACGGACGTGAATCTCGGCGATCCGATGCATCACGTGAGCCAGTTGGATACTGTTGCCGGCGTGATTGAGCGCCAGGTGGAATGTCTCAAGTGCGTCATCGGGTTCATTCAACCTCAATTTAGAGGTTGCGAGGCGTTCGAATAGGCGATACCGAACCTGGCTTGAGGCGTCGGGGGGGAGCATTTGTTGGCTTCGCTTCCAGAACTCAACCGCTTCATCGTTTGCGTAAGCACGATAAGAGAGCTCACCAGCCATCATCTGGTAAACGAAGGCGCGCGAGTCTCTAGCCGAATGGTAGTGGTAGGCAATGTCGAAAATTCGGTCGTTGGAGAACGACACCTCTGTCTTGTCGGTAGCGTCGCGTTGAAGGAACTCAAGCAGGTGATCTACAGACAGATGCTCGATTGCTTCGACCAGCTCAGCGTATTTCAGGTGAAGTGCACGGCGTTCGGACTCACCGAGTCTCGACAGAACGGTTTCGCGGATTTTGTCGTGGTACGTGTCAACGACGCGGCGATCGCCTGTTCCGATTAAGCGAACTAGTTTTTCGCTACGCATGTGCGTCACGAGTGAAAATGCACCCGTGAGTTTTTGGCAGACCTCGGATGCTTCTGTCAGGGCGACCGCTTGCCCGGCAACAGCAATTGCGTGAAGCAAGTCGACGGCATGACTGGGCAACCGGGCCAGCTTGCGGTCGATCAGCTGATCTAGAGGGATTGGCTCGAATTGTCCGGTGCGTTCGTCGAAGCTGTCGAGCAACTGCTCTACGAAATATGGATTCCCGCTTGTATCAGCGAACAGTCCAGCCGACTGCTCTCGCAGTCGGTCCGCATCGATCTTAAGGCGTGAGGCTACCAAGTCGACGCACTGTTGATCGGTTAAGGGAGCAACCGAAACCTCGTGTTGCTCGAACGTGTCAGTAAGTTCATTGCAGCGTTCCTTCCATTCTTTCAAGAATGAGCTATCGTTCGATTCGTCGCTTCGATAGGTACCCAACAGGACAAGGCGGGGAGAATTGGGTGGAGAAAGGAGGTTGAATAGCACCTCTGCGCTATCCCCATCGCCCCACTGAAGATCGTCGATAAAGAGAACGACAGGGTGAGTTCGGCCGATTCGTGTCAGTAGTTGCTTCAAAGCAAGAAAGGCTCGAAAACGCAGCTGTCGGTCGTCGATGCCGCGAGTGTCTTGGTCAAATCGATCTTCGATTGCGGATACACGACGGATCGTTGGGAATAGGCGAGCCAATAGATGGATATCATCGGGTATCCAACGGTGAATCGCGTCACCGCCGCGGGATCGCAAGAAGCTGACCAACGCATCGACAACCGAGTCGACTGCCTTGTAAGGAACGGACTCACGATCATAGCATCGCCCTGAGAGCACGAGTACATTGCCGTTCCGACGTAGTTGATTGAGGAAGTGTTCCACCAATGACGTTTTTCCTTCGCCACTTCGACCGCTGACGAACACCACTTGCGGCTTGCCATCATGGATGACGGTTTCTATCACCGAGTTGAGATTGCGGAGCTGGCTCTCACGCCCGATCAATGGGGTTTCCAGTGGACCGGTGGGAGCTACCTCGCTGTCAAACGAGTCGTGACCGCTGGATTCAGTCACGAAATCCAAGACTTCGGCGATTTGATCCCTATCGGGACGCTGGTTTGGGTCCCGCTGCAATAAAAGATCAACGAGTTCGGTTAAGTCCTCAGGTAAGCCAGCCAGATTTCTCAGCTTTGGCGCAGCTTCAGTTTGCTTCTTGATCAAGAGTTGGACTCCGGATCCGTTGTGGGGGACCTTGCCCGTAAGCGCTTCATATAACATGACTCCAAACGCGTACCAGTCGCAAGCGGCGCTACGTTCGCCATCAGCTTGTTCCGGAGCTGCGTAGCGCGGGGTGCCGGCGAACTGTTTGATACTGACGGACAGCGTTTGGTCAGTTGCCTCTTGTAGATCCGCGATCAAACCAAAGTCCAATAGCTTGACTTCGCCTTTCTCATTGACCAGTACATTGCTGGGTTTCAAGTCTCGATGAACGATGCCACGGGCGTGCAGTTCAGAGATGCCGCGTGCGAGTTGTTTGGTTGCATCGCGAAGCCGGTTCTCGTCAATGAGTCCTTTTGGGCGAACGTGCTCAAGAAAGTCCACTCCGTCGACCAGGTCCATGGTGAAGAACCACTGATCACCATCGAACTCAAGTGTTTGCATTCCGACGAGGTTGGGGTGGTTGATTTCAGATAACGAACGGAATTCACGACGAAAACGGTGTAAGCGATCGGCGTCGCGTGGGGATTCGCTTCCACGGTCGGAGATTCTGGGCAGCGTCTTGAGCGCGACTCGATCTCCACGCTTTAAATGCCGCGCTTCATACACAACTCCAAATCCGCCTCGGCCCAGTTCCCGCAGCAATTCGTACTCACCCAGTCGACGGGCAGCCGGAATTCCAAGCGTTATCGTCTGATCACCTTCCTCGGGTGTGTCTCTTTGGAAGTCCTGAGACATCATCGTTGACTCGAAGAATGCCTGACGAATGAGTCGTGCGTGCGAAGGGAAAAGGGAAAGGTATTCGGCAGAACTCGGATTTTCCCCATTGCGTCGGCGGAACTCGATGTCGATGTGTAACAGGTTCTGGAATAAGATCTCTCGGGACGATTTATCGATTCGGTCCAGAAACCGCTCCATCGGTTTGACTTCGCCACGTTTTAGGTGCTTGCGGTAGTCTCGACAGATCGTTTGGATCTGATCGAAGACGTTACGTTGCTCTTGATTGCTCATGAATCTTGAAGTAGGGCTGTCGCGTGAGATCAGTCAAAATCAGCTTTGTGATGATGAAGTCATCGTCGGACGACTGTCGTCTTGGGCATTTGATTGAAGTAATGGATGTTGGCCCAGTAACTCGTGACACTGTTTCTCGAACTCGCTGACTTTGCCTTTCCATTGGTTCACAGTATCGACCTGAGATGTTCCGACGACCTGCATTTGCTTCGCCAACGCCAACTGCGATCGGGCCTGTTCGTAAGCTTCGCCCAGTTTCTCGGCGAGTGAGCAACTCTTGCGGAGCAGGCTTATCGCCTTTCGATGCTTTCCCGACAGAGCCAGCAACTCTGCCCACTCGCGAAGTACACTTGGCTGTTCGATCGGCGCCGCTTTGCAAAGCAATGCCAGCTTTCTCCCGAGACGGCATCCACCTTGTATGAGTCTATTTGCTTCTTCAGTCGGGTTGCCCTGGATTGCCAACGCATGGCAACGCGTCGTTTCCAATAGTAGAGGCATGGTTGGGCAGGTCACAAAATTAATCACCAGGTGCTTCTCGATCAGCTCATAGGCCGATGTCGCACATGCGAGGGCTTCCTCAGTTCGCCCATAGTGAAGATGCCCCCTGGATTCAGCGATCATCAGCTGGTTGGTGGCCTGATAGTTATCTGGAACGGGGCGAAGGCGAGCTTTCATCGAAGGGAAATTGAACTTTCCTCTCGAGATCATCGACACCGCATTGATTTCGTCATGAGCAGTGTTTGGATCATCAAGCTGAACGCTTCGCTCAAACTCCTTCAAGGCATTCTCAAGTGCAATTCCTAACCGCCCTTCACGATAGTGGCAAAGCACCAGAAACAAGCGGAGAATCAACGATCGCGGAACATCTCCTGTCCGTCGTGCGAGATCAAGGCCTGACTCACAGAACTCCATCGATTGCCTAAATCGACCGCGTGCCATCTTCGCAGCGGCGCTGTAGAAATACAAAAGAAACCGCTGGCTGAGATCGCTTTCGCCAAGGAGTGACTTTGCCTTCTCGAAGTAGGCAATGCCATGTTTTTCAAATCCCGCTATGTAGACTACGGAACCAAAAACCATCTGAGACGTGGCCTGTTCCGGGCACCTGTTCAAGCGTTCCGCCAAGTTCACCCCAGTCAGTACACCCCAGAATACGGAAGGTAGGCTACGAAACCAGATTGCCAAAACATATCCAGCCAGCAGACGTACGCGCAGTATTTCTTCACGCGAATTGGTTTTACCCGTGGGCTTGAATTTCCAACGGAAACCCCTTGTCGCGTGGACGAGGCCTTCCTTTAGAGCACACAGTGCCAGTGACTTTCCGCTGACCGGTACCTTAATGCCGAGTGATTCCAGCGATTCCGCGTACTGGTCCGCTGCAAGTTTGTATCGACCGTCGCCTCTCATCGCCTCTGCGAGACTTATTTCAATTTCACAACGATCCAGCGGAGTATTAGCAAGCTCTTGACCCTCGCGAAGTACTGTTTCCGCTTCGACAAATCGCCCGAGCAACTGCAGACACTCGCCAAGTCCCAACGCAATTTCGTATCTCAGCTGCTTTCCTCCGTCACTGCTGTTTTCGTACGCATCTCGAAAATGCTCGACGGCGGTTTCTAGGGAAAACTGTTCTTTCGCTCGCTTCGCGGCCAAGTATCCATAAACACTCGCTTTGCGTGGTTCTTGCGCACGGCTGAAGTGAAACGACAGATCAAAATATCGGGTGCTTTCAGGGAAAGTTCCACCGCCCGTCCAATAGCATTGCTCAACGGCTGCCGCGTCAATATTCTCCAGTTGCTCAAGCAACACGCCGAATCGAGCATGAAGCGATCGCCGTTCAGACTTGTCCAAACCATCCAGAACCGTTTCGCGAATCTTGTCGTGGTACGTATCAATGACCGGGCGTTCCACCGAGCCAATCACTCGCAGTAAACGCTCACTACGCATGTGCGTCACGGTTTTGAATGAGTTTTCGTGGATCTCAACGACACGCGCGGCTTCATCGAGCGCCACGGCTTGTCCAGCGACGGCAATTGCATCCAGCAGCGGCTTGGCTCGCGGTTCAAGCCGGCTGAGTCTTTCGGCGATTGTCGTCGATAACGGCGACACCGCGAACTGCTGCGTTTCCCGATTGAAGCCTTCGACGAGCTGCTCCAAGAAGTACGGGTTTCCATGCGTTTGGGCAAAGACTTGTTCGATTTGAGATCGAATGGTTTCGGCGGGGACCCCCAGTCGTGCTGCAAACAGTGTGACCGCCTCCTCAGGACCTAAAGGCGCCACGCTGATGACATGTTGGCAAATCGACTTTGGTGCGTGGATTCGTCCCTTCTCCCACTCAATTAAGTAGGGGCTATCTTTGGCGTCGTCGCTACGATAGGTACCGATCAATAAGATCGCCGGTGGGTCTGTTGAGCTTGCGATTTCGTGTAAAGCCCGAGCGCTATCGGCATCGCCCCATTGCAAGTCGTCCACAAACAAAATGATCGGTGTCGCCACTGCGATCCCGGTAAGTAGATCTTTGAACGCCGCAAACGCGCGATTCCGAACCTGCTGGCTAGCGATCGTTGGGATAGTCGAAGCTGATCGATCGGAAATGGAATCAACGCGGCGAAGGAGCGGGAAAAGATGAGCGAGCATCCCGATGTCCTCGGGAAGGATCTGCTCGAGTTCGTTGCGTTGTCGTTTGCGAAGGTAGTCAACGAGCGGATCGATCAGGCAATCGACGGCTTTGAAAGGGACCGACTCACGATCGTAACAGCGACCAGCGAGAACCAGGACATTCTCTTCAAGTTTGGCGTTGGACAAAAAGAAGTTGGTCAGCGCCGTTTTCCCTTCTCCGCTTCGTCCTTTTATGAAAACGGATGCAGGCTGTCGAAGACGGAGAAAAGAACCAAGAACGCGACCCAAGTCTGCGAGTTGTTTCTCGCGGCCAAATAGCTGCAGGTCCTTTTCGGCATTTGACAGCCCTATTGTGCTACCAAACGCTGATGTCTCACTGACCGATGAAGCCGCTGCAATCCCAAGAGTCTCGGCTATGAAATCGCTTGCAGGACGATTCGTCGGATCACGTTGCAGCAGGCGATCAATTAGTCGTGCTAGGTCCGCCGGAACATCTCCGCGACCGGTAAGCTGAGGTGCGTCGTTGTTTTGTTTATCAAGAAGGACCTGCAACCCGGCTCCGGAAAAGGGGGCTTCTCCAAGGATCGCTTCATAAAGCATCACGCCTACGGCGTACCAATCGATGGCGGACGTCCGCTGGCCTGAAACCTGCTCGGGCGCGGCATAACGAGGTGTTCCCGCAAAGTGATGGTTACCGATGGAGAGAGTCTCACCAGCAAGCTGTTGTAACTCCGTAACCAAACCAAAGTCCAGGATCACCAAATGCCCATCAGAGCGGATCAGGACGTTATTGGGCTTCAGGTCGCGATGCACAATTCCCTTGAGGTGCAGGGCAATGATGCCGCGTGCCAGCTGTTCCAAACTATTGCGAAGGCGCAGTTCATCAAGATGTCCGTCGGGACGGACGTAACTGAGAAAATCGACGCCCTCCAATAGATCCATCGTAATGAACCATTGCGTTCCATCGACTTCCAGAGTCTGCATACCTGCCAAGTTTGGATGGTTGATTTCAGCAAGCGAGCGGAATTCCCGACGAAACCGATGCAATCGTTCGGCGTCTTGAGGCGATTCGCCCTTTGCGTCCTGAATCATCGGAAGGGTCTTGAGCGCAACATGATCCCCACGCTGCAAGTGACTCGCTTCGTAGACCACACCAAACCCGCCTCGGCCAAGTTCCCGCAGTAACTCGTACTCGCCGATTCTCCTCGCCGCGGGGACGCCTAGAGTGAAGGTCGCGGTTTCAGCCGCGGGAGTATCGCCGGTAACTTCCTGCGACATCATCGTCGATTCAAACAACGCTTGGCGGATCAGACCCGCGAACTGCGGAAACCGATCGATGTAGTCTTCGGACGATGGGACATCGCCCCGCCTACGGCGAAACTCGATGTCCAAATGCAACAGGTTTTGGAAAAGCGTGGCGCGAGCAGAGTCATCGATTCGAGCCAGATACTCATCAATGCTCGCAGATTGTCCTGCCTTGAGCCGTTTGCGAAATTCGCGACAGATTGACTGTATTTCGTCAAATATGTTGCTTCGGTACAAATCAGTCATTGGCTCTGTTTTGTTTGTTCGTTCACAACTCCGTGATCCTGTTCACTGGTATAACTATATCAACTTCAACGGGCTGGACGAGCTACCGAAAACCCATGGCATCCAAACCGAAGCGGTGCTGACGGTCGCGCGAGGTTTGACCAGTCTGGACGAACTCAAACGGGCCTTCGCCCGGCAAGCTTAGGCGTCTGGTTGCTCGCCAAGAACACACGCCGCCCCATGCCGGCTTGTCCGGGCGGCAAATGCAGTGCCGGACGCTACGGTGTAGTTCCGCTGGAGACACCGCCCGCAATTTGCCGAAATCCTAAGCCGCTTCGGTCGATGCAACCGCCGTGAGCTTGGGAAATCGCCAGCTCGCGTCGGTGTAGTAGAATCTTGGAATGAAGCGATCACATCTTGTGTGCTCGCTGCTATTGCTTAAGGATGAAAAAAACACGCTTCCGGTACTTCGCGACAGTTCCACATTGCGAAGGTGTGCATCCAACTCCGGCAAACTGGTGTTGGGTGCTGTCGAGTTTCGGACTGACGTGGCTGGTCGAATCACTTTGGTGTTGGCACATTGACTCTAACGCAACTGGTTTGGCTTACCGGGCCGCGAGCATCGGGGAAATCAACGATTGCCAAAGCATTCGAAAGGGAACTGTACTGCGTCGACTTGGATTGCCTGCTGACCCGCCTCAATGAACGTGTGCCGAAAGAATACCGGTACGATGATTGGCAGGACTGGCAGGGCTTTAAGAGAATGAGGGCCGAACAGCCGGAAGCGTTTAGGCACCATTTGCAAACCGCCTGGACCTCATTCTCTGGCACTGCTAAAGATGTATTGGCGGTTGGCTGGCATGCGAAGGAAGATTGGATTCGAGCGGTCATCAAACAGGATGCACTGGACAATCGTAATCCAAAGGAGCACTTTCTTTTGATCATTCAACGGGTTGAGAAGATCCAAGAGAATATCAAGAGGCGAGATCGGAAGCGGGATCATCCATTCGAAGAAGTTAAGTACTGTTGCGACGAAGGTAAAAAGCTGCTAATCGATTCGGTAGCAAGATTTGAAAGACTTTCTTTGGGCGGCGAGTGGCTTCGGCTTGACGACGCTGCCCATGCGTTGCGACGAATCGCATCTTTGACCGGTGTGACCGAGCCACCACCTCCCGTTGACTGGGAGTAGCGTGACAGGTTCGTCATGGCAAACTGACCCTAGCCAACTGAATCGCGCGAAACACCTCTCATGCTAGGAGAGCAGGTCGGAGCTTCAGAAATTTTTTTCGCCGATGCGAGTTGAATTCGGATGCAAACTGCTGAATTCGATGCAACCGGTGCGAGTTTGGTTCATCTCAATCGCGTTCGGTATTCCCGCTTGTTCGCTGCTCAATTTTCCGTCGACGACTTGCGCGACACTGCCTAACGCAGCTCGAGCCGAAAGCTAGAAACTCGCACTTGGAATGACCAAGGGGAAGGTGGGGAACCACGGGGCCTCGGGTGCTTTCGCAACCTGAGGGGCTTGGGTGCTCAGCTCTGGGAGAGCAACGGTAATGATAGCGTCACTCCGCCGGAGTGTTTCGAGCAATATCTAAGTTGGTGTTGCTGCGACAACTCCGCTTCGGCTAGAGTCCTGATCGCCCTCCAGTTTCTAGTTTTGGGAATAGCAAAGTGGAAATCCTCAGAGCAGCGATTCGGCTTTGGCACCGGATTATTCTTGGTTTTCACGCCAAGCTAAATCAGCGAGGCGGTGACTCGGCCGGATCTGAAACGAGTGAACAAAGTTTCCATTCACAAGGTCGAGGAAACGCGTTGGGTAGGCAAACTGAAGTGAGTGTTGATGCTGCCAAATACTTGGGCCGACTATCACCAGATCTTTACCGCACTGTCGTTAGTCAATGTCGTGTGATTGCAGAACGGCAGGGCAATCTGATCACCGAAGAAATGGTTCGGGATGTGGTTCAAAGTGCCTTCAGTGATGCTCGCATACGTGGAGACTCGATGAATGCCAAACGAAGAGCCGGTTGACAACTTAATTCAAGACGACTGTGAGCAGCTAAAGCAACATGCTGATTGGTTGATCGAGAAAGTAAAAGAGCTAGTTTTCGAGAGCCAAGACGTTGTCCTTGACCGTATGAACAGTGGCCTTGCACGAGAAGAAATAGAAACACAGTTTCTGCAATTGGCCAAAGATCGAATAACGCGAATGCTGGAGCAAATTGCATCCTCAGGAGAACGTGACAGAATCGCGGAAACCTATGAGGAGTTGGGTAATGAACTTCGCAGACTTTCCTCGACTCCTGACGACCCGGATTTGCTGAATACCACAGAGGTGCTGTGGGAAAAACTCCGAACGCTTCAACAAGAAGAGGCCTCGGCGTTCAAAATCAGGTACGAAAACTCTCTAGCACTGCCGCTTGGCCGAGCAAGTGAGATTCTTGACCAAACCGATCAGCTCAAGAAGAAGTATGCAAATCCTTCCCAGGCAGACGCAACCACCAACGACTCCGATTAGACGCCGTCATCATCCGAAAGAGAATGGCGGCAAAGGAAACTACAGAAAATTTCGCGCGTGCCTGCGCTGGGAGTTTGGTTTTACCTGCCCTTTCTGTCTTGTGCACGAAGCAGATCTTGCACGGGTGTTTTCAGAAGGAACAGCTCAGACGGCAATCGAGCATATTGTACCCCAGAGTGCCGATGAAGGTTTACGAAACACGTATACCAATTGCGTCTACATCTGCCGATTCTGCAACACGGCACGTTCAAATCTCCCCGTGATTGGGCAGCAAGCGACGCTCCTAAATCCAACGAGTACGGCGTGGGGAACGAACTTTGAGCTGGACAACGAACAGCTGAAGCCTCTTAACGAAGATGCGGCATACACCGAGCAGTCCTACGATATAAATGATCCGCGGAAGAAATTGCTCAAGAGAGAGCGCATGAGGGTCTACGACGATCATTTCCCGCTGATAGACAAGGCAGATGACATCTTGGAACTGATCGATCTGGCGAGGCAACAAACCGACATCGAGGCCAAAAAACTTTTACTCGATGCTGCAGAATCACAGAGGCTGGCGACTTTGCACGCAATCGCAGATCTTAAGACTTACTCAATCAAACCCTGTGATGCCCCAACGAAATGCAGCTGCGACAAAGTTGAGCTCGAACTCCCCGAAGACATCGCTTCACAGGCCCTGTCTCTTTAACGACGAAACTACCATTCTTCCAACACCGAAGCGCATCGCCTTGGGGACCAATTGACCGAAGTTGGACAAACTTCGGGGAGTTGCGCGAGCGGCTACGTGCGTTCGGTGTCCACGACCGATGCAGCGAACAGATCCCGCCCCGGCGTCTCTGCAGGGGTTCGCGGCGTCGTCGTATCGTCGCGTTTTTCGTCCTTGAATTGGCGGACGAATCGAAACTGATGACGAGTTTCGCTGCCCCCAAAATCAAGCGTTGACGGATCACTACTGCCGCCGGAGTGATTAGATTGTTTTGAGAAAGTTCAACTCGAACTTCCCGTAGTCTTGACCGTCGACATCTCCATCGCCGTCCGCGTCCAGGGCGGCATCATAGAGCGGATCGTTGGATGGTTTGAGGAAGCTGAGGCCGAGCCGCCCGTTGCATCACGAGTGACCGTCAGGACGGGGGCAACCAGGTCTCCTTCCCTTGCGCTGTCCGAATCCACGGAATTATTCAGCGATTCGGTTTCGACAATGAAGTTATCGATTCGCCGCCCGGTCTCTGGCCAAGGACGACTATCGTATTGTTGCAGCTTGATCCGAAAATCAGTTGTGTAGGTGATACCTGGGGCCAATCCGGGTTTTGTTCAGTCGGACAAAATTGGTGCGAATTAGTAGAATTCAATGATTTTTTGGAAGAGCCGCCTTTTTTGAGAATGCTCTAACGTCAACGCTAAAGCCACCCCTAGAAAACAGTTGGAGTTGCGCAACCTGGAACCTGGAACCTGGAACAATTTTCCGTCCATCGATTCCGATTGAGTCAGGAAGCCAAATCAAACAACCCCTTCAAACAGTGCCGATCCGATCCGCACCATCGTCGCACCTGCCGCGATGGCTTCGCGGAAATCGCCGCTCATCCCCATCGACAATTCCTTCAACGGCAGGCCCGATGATTTTGCTAATTCGTCGCGTAGTGATGCAACGGATTGGAATTGATCGGCGGCTTCGCTGGCTTCGGTTCCCCAGCCCGCCATCGCCATCAGGCCGATGATCCGAGCGCCGGTGATCCCTTCGATGTTCAAGACTTGTTTTAGAGTTTCGCGAGACATCCCGGTCTTGCTCTGGTCACCGCTGATGTTGACCTCCAACAACACGTCAATCACCCGGGACTGGCGATTGCCTTCGTCGTCGATGGCGCGCAGCAGTCGCTCGCTGTCAACCGAATGGATCAACGGATCGTAGCGGAGCATGCGCCGAAGCTTGTTGGTTTGTACATGACCGATCATGTGCCAGCGTGGCGGAACGCCCGATGTTCCGCAGGATTGGATTTGTTCAGCCTTGTCCCACAGAACCTGCGGGCGACTTTCCCCCAAGTCCGTGCACCCGGCGTCACACAGCAATTGTGTTGTCGCAGCGTCCACGTATTTCGATACTCCGATCACACGTACCGAATCGAAGTTTCGTCCAACCGATTCGGCCGCCTCGCGCACCTGCGTCTTGACGGACATCCAGTTACGGCGAATCAGTTCCGCCGTTTCATCCATTGTTGCCATAGTTAATTGTCTTCTACCGTGATCAGATCCTCGTAGGATTGTTCTTTGGCGTCGAAGCGGGCGCAATAAAAGTCCGCGATCAGATGTTTGCCCATGAATGTTCTTGGGGCCGGCGGCGACATGGATCGGTAGAGCAACCACTGGGATTTTCCGACCTGAACACGGAAGGCGACGGCGGCTTGGGGCGGCAAGAGTTTCAATTGTTCGCCAACGGTCAACCGTCGCCACGTTCGCTTCATCGAAAACCGGCGGCGGAACAGATCGATCCACAATGGCGTGTAAAGTTGACCGAGTCCGCGTGAGGCGAGCAGCAGGTGTTGATCCTCCGTTATCCGCATCGTCGCCGACGAGGTTGGTGTTTGATGTGAATTTCGCCACTCGCATGCCGACAGCGGCATCACCAACGCATGACGCCCTCGGGGCGATCCGGTGTCGGCATCGCGATCGCAAAGAAACAGATCATTCGTCTGTGATTCCGGTTCGGTCTGAACCAATTCGGTAAGTGGAAAACGAATCTGGTATAGAATGGTTGGTGATGTTGCATTAACGGCCTCAGACGCCGGATGGTCCATGTCACTGGCCGCCGCAAACCGCGACCGAACTACCGCGTCGGCAAAGAAAAAACATCGGTCTTCGCGAAGGACCATCACCTGGCGTTGCAAAACGTATCCGTTACCGTGTGGCTGTTCCAGTTCAACGTAGTGGACGTCATCGTCACTGTACTCACACGTCGCGACCCAGTCCCCGATTGCTTCGATCGGTTGTTCGTCGATGACAAGACTTGTTTCACATCGACCGCTTATCAATACCGTTTTGCCCGCCATCAATTCCAAACAAGCGGTCGCGTCGCGGTAATCGATGATCGTTCGTCCGCGACGAACATCCCACTCCGGCAGCATGCAAACCAGTTTGGCATCTTCATCGTGCAGCATCGATTCGGGCAGACTGACTTGCCACGCCAGTCGTCCCTTGGTTTTTGTTTTTCCGAGCGCCGCATCAATCGCCGGCGCAAGTGTTTCGCGATCAAGACTCGCCGCATGTGCCAATAACCCATTGGGCCCAAGGTCGTCGCGTGCAAACTTCGGTTCGTGTTTTCCTGGATTCCAATCGGAAAATGCGTTCGATCCGTCATTCCGCGTCATCGCAGCAACCCAGGTTGTTAGCTCCACGCCGATCTCGTCAATCGCTTTTGATAATGCTGTCGTGCTGCGTTTAAGATGTTTCGCGGAGGCTTTCTTGTTTTTCTTTGATGGACGCGGCACCGGCACCAAGGATACCAGTCCTCGAATTCTTAAAAGCGATGCCAGTACCATGCGGGTGTGATGGGGATTGGCCAGTGCGGCCGTCACGGCAAGGTCGTCCTGCTCGCACCATTTCGCCAGAGCATCACGACTGCTGGTGGCCAGACGGCGACAGGAGGGCAATGCACGAAGCCGCCAGGCAAGGGTCAATCCGATTTCAGCGATACCGATCAACGCTGCCGGATGTGTCGGATCACGGCCGACCAGGCGTTCGCGAACCTCCTGGATCGTACCCAACAAGCTCCACCATTGCGATTCATCCAAATGATCCAGCAATCCGGGCATAGCAGCCGCCCAAACCAGTGCATGGTGTACGTCAACAAGGCCCGTGTCCTTTCTTCCCAACGAGTCTTGGAATTGCCGGATCATCTCCTCCGGCCGAATGTCTCGAAATCGCTTGCCCGATGTACTCGCGCCGGTCGCGATCCGCGTCAACCATTCAGCCGCCCCTTCGCAAAAATCTGTTGACGACGACGACAACGATGCGATTCCCCAGCGATAGAGGCATCCCCGTTTGACGGCGTCGCCAAAAATCGATTCCAGCGGCTTTGTGATTTGGTCGTCCAGAATTCTTTTTCTTAGCGTCGTCCACTGAGCCGAAGTCAGCGGAGACTCGGTGGCAATCAGGGTTGCGTCTGCGCGGTTGGGGCGAGTTTCCACCGCGACGCATTGCGCTGCCTCTTCGCTTCGGGACTGCTTTTTCGGTTGTCGGCGCTTTCGTGACATGGGAGACTGGTTCGGTGCAGATCAAAAGGCGAAGATGGTTTTCGCTACCTTACTCGCGATAGGTGAATCTTGCACCCACCGCCTGGAATCTCTCACATTTTGGTCATCTCCGTTTTGTCGATTCATATGAAAACTCGTCCACTTTTGATGTTGCTCGGTTTGGTGTTGTTAGCCGCCGGATGCGGAAAACGCGATTCCGAAAGCAAGGTTGGCCGGTTAGATACGGCGCCTTCTGCGACGCAAAACGCGACCGGGCCCGACTCACCGAGGGAGGATGGTTCCGCCGAACAATCCGTCAAACCGCCGGCGGCAGCCCCCGACCAGGCGGTGAAAGCCGACCAGGCGGCGGAAACGGAACGCGGCGATTTGCAGACAGGCGATTCAACGACAGCGGATGCCCCGCTTGAATCATCTCCGGCAGAACCCGCGTCTGGCCCGATGTTGCCGCCTCCACCGGACGGAAATTCGGACCAGCCATCCGGCAAAACTGATGAAGGGGCTGAAGATGATCTGACAAAATTCGTACCTGAGGGGCCGATTGCCGAGGAGCGCGCCAGGAAAGCGTTTTTGCAGCCTCCCGGATCGACGTCGCTGTCCAAGGACGGGCGTTTGTGGATCGACGCAAAACGGAAGCGAGTTTACGTCGATGGGTATGTTGCGCTCACGCACGGCCCGCTGGAAATGTTCGCCTGTCCGGTCGGCACGAAGGAACACGAATCGATTGTCGCAGTTTTAGCCAAGTCTCGAGAGGTGCACGCCGCGTTGTTGGCCATCGAGGCGACACCGGGGGCGCCTGTCCGATTCCGGCCTGAATTTGTTCCGCCGTCCGGGCAAATCATTCGCGTGTGGGTGTGTTGGTATGATTCAGCCAACCAGTTTCATGTCGTCGACGCTCGCCAATGGATTCAGGACTTGGAGACGGAAAAATCAATGACTGCCGAGTGGGTTTTCGCCGGCAGCGGGTTTTGGCAGGATCCGGACGACAAACGTGAGTACTACCAGGCCGATTCAGGTGACATGATCTGCGTTTCAAATTTTTCCAGTGCGATGTTGGATGTGGCAATCTCCAGTAGCGCCGATGCCGATTTGCTTCGGTTCGTTCCTTTCGAATCTAAAATCCCGGATCGATCGACGTCTGTTCGGTTGGTGCTGACGCCGGTACCAGCGGAAACCGATTCTCAGAACCCGCCGAAGGAATCGGATGTACTTGATTTACCGACGGCAGGGGATGTCCCTCAGAAAAAGTGATCGCTTCGACGTCACAAAAGTGTGCCTAATCGGA
>JAGQPO010000463.1 GCA_020426665.1 Planctomycetales bacterium | reverse complement strand
TTAGACGATCGTGATGTCACTTTATCGACGACGCGGTAAACAAGCATCGGGTTCGGCAAAACGCTTCCCGCTAAAACAGTGACGCTCGCGGAGCTTTCCCTTGCTTGCCGAATGGCCTGATCGACAATAGCATGGCCGACGCCCAAAATCCGCTCACTCGGGATCGACTTGTCTGCGGTCCGATCAAAGATGACCTTCTTGTAGTTTCTGCGAATTGCAGGTGTCCCCAACCATCTCTCCGGTGTTTTGAAACTTAGACCGTCTTCAGATTCTTCGTAATTCCGACTGTTGAGCTTCAGCATCGCCTGGAAAAATTGCCGAAGGGCCGGGAGGTCAATCTTGGGGATTTTCTCGGACATCGCCTGGAGGTCAAAATGTGAACAATGACCGACAAGGTCTCGAACTGTGTCGATTACGTCTTCGCCGCCAAACCTAGCGGTCTTCTCGTCAAACCACTTTGAAAGTGATCCGGGAGGCACATCGCTTGCCTCTGCGAACACCTCGCGAAACATCGACGGCGACGACATTCCAAGAACCAGCTCTAGCAAGTCCTCGGGTTCATCCATGACATTTCCCATCGACTGCATGATGCTGTCGATCTTCTCATTTAGTTTGTCCCAAATCCGTGACTCCACAGTGCTTGGATTCCGTAAAGTCATCACCTCAACTTGCTTCGTTTGCCCGTAGCGATTCAAGCGACCGACACGCTGATGAAGACGCATAGGATTCCACGGCAAATCGACGTGAATCAAAGTGTTTGAATTGTTCTGCAAGTCAATGCCTTCGCCCGCGGCCTCTGTCGATACAAGAAACTGAACATCGCCCGAATTGAACTTCGATGCCGCCGTTTCCCGATCTTCCGTGATCGATTTTATCTTGCCGTCAGAACCAATGACGCCGTCGGCCCGACGGTCTCCATTGATGAATGTCACACATCCATCGCCATACTTGCGAATCAGAGCTGACATGAGAAGAGACTGAGTTGCCTTATATTCTGTAAAGAACAGCACAGCGCGACCAGAGAACCGTTCATCCAACAACGAAAGAATTTTTTCGATTTTTGTCTCTGTTTGCACTGCATCTGCAGCCTCGATCAACTCAGCAAGTCTTGGTTCTTCGTCTACCATGAGGCTGAGAGCGACGGTTTTCTCAGCGAGTTGTTCTTCGACACGATTCAGTTCGTCAAGATCGTTATTGCGCTCGAGTTCTTCGTACGAAAGTAGCAGCTTAGAATGTTCTTCCCGAGTCGACTGAATACGATCATGTCGGTTTTTGAGGGCGCGGCGGATTGCTGCTACGGAACTAGACGCAAGCTTCTGCATTGCGATCAAGACGAGTATTGCGGTTCGCTGATCGTTTGAACTCAGGGTCGATGCGTATGCCTTACCGGTTGCAATGAACTCGGTCAGCATTTCGTAGAACCGGTCTTCAACCGGAGAATACGTGTAGGTGTCTGACGTGACCTTAGGTGGGAAGAAAAGCCGCTTTCCTTTGAGATCTGTCACATTCTGCTTATTATTGCGTATCATCGCTTGACGAAGAAAAGGCAATTGCTCGTGCAGCGGCTTTTTCGGATCGAACAGATCGGGACGAAGCAACTTTAGGAGTGAAAGAAATCCAAAGTTTTTGCCACGGTGCGGGGTGCCAGTAAAAAACACCATCGACTTGACTTGGTTCGCTTCGACGATCTTCTCAACAAAGCGATAGCTCAATGTTGGGCCACCCTGCTCGTCGGCGTTTAGGTGATGAGCTTCATCGACAAGGATTAAGTCCCAAGGCGGGGATTCAAGCATGCGATCGTGCCGCTCATTGCTGTCTTTTCGTAGAGTCTGCATAGACGCGACGACTTGTGGATGTGTGTGCCAGAAGTCTGATTTTTCCGTATCTGCTTCTGACACATAAAGAGCGACCCGAATATCGAACATGTCTCGCAGTCGAGCCTGCCATTGATCTACTAGCGAGGCCGGGCAAATAATCAACAGTCGATTCACGTTCTCGCGGGAAAGTAGTGGCCACAGGATTAGTCCAGCCTCAATTGTCTTGCCAAGTCCAACGTCGTCAGCAACTAGCCAGCGCGCGGGCCACGCTTCTAGCACGCGGCGACACACCCAGAGCTGATGCGGTAATAGGGCGATCCGTGACTTGGACAGCACACCCCAAGTGTCGTTGACAGATCGAATCGCCTCAGCTTGGAAACGTGTCACAACCTCGAGCGGAACGTCCCACATTTCTTTTCGCAGCGATTTCTGCGGGCTGTCCACCTCGACCAAATCGTCGTTTTTACAACGCTCGATCCCATGTTCAAATTGAACGACAACTGTTTGGCCGTCGGCTACGAGAACGTGTCCAACGCCAAATTTTTCACTGCGAACGTGATCGTTCTGTTCAAACATTCTTATCGATTCCTATGTTCAATGCCGGCTAGAAAACCAACTCGCCCCATTCCGTTTCATCATCGCCGTCCTTGTCTGCGAGGGTCGCTGTGTCAAAGAACTGGCGGGTCAAGTCGTCATCTTCGGAAATGAACTGAAATGGGATGTCAAAATCTCCGCAGAAACCCGCGCGTTCTGTTCCGATACGATCAGCAATGAAATGAAACATGTAGCTGGACATAGCCCATCGCTGAACCTGGAGATCCAAGTCCTCGCACCCCAGTCGCTCGAAAATATTTCGGACTCGTTTTACCGGAACAAAGCAGTGCTCCATCGCATGCTCATTGGTTAGCACTTCCAATCGAACCAGTTCGCGAACAACGAAGCAGGCCCCTAGACCGAGGACTCTTGACAAGGGCGGAGCGCTGACGCCACCACCTTGAAATAGACTGCTTGATCTTGAATGAATCACTTCGGTCAAAAGAAACGGGCGGTTAATAAATTCAATGGCATGGAACAATTCGATGTAGTCGTCCAAATATCGTGACATTTGGAAGATCCCCACAAACTGCCGCATCCAATGAAAATACTCGGCCACGTCGATTTGCCGATCCAGATAGTCCGCTACGAACTTCATCCACCTCTCGCTGTCTTGTTCCGACGCCGCGAACATTTGGAGCCAGCCTTCGTCATCACACTTGGCGATAAACTGTCGGTGGTGCCCCGACTTCGCACGCCCGATGGTGTGCATAAGTCCAAGTAACAAGAGTGTTGTCCATTCCGTGCGATGTAATCGCTCATCGTCATCAGAAGCCAGGTTAGTAGGGTCTCCTTTTGGGTATGTGCGGCGTGCATATTCCTGTAGATAACTTCTGCCATCAAACTTATCTTGTGGGTGATTGTCACTGGCGATTTTAGATTG
>JAGQPO010000462.1 GCA_020426665.1 Planctomycetales bacterium | reverse complement strand
CATTCGGTTTTCCACGTTCGTGCGCCAGCCATCTCGCCCAGGCAACGGCGTTCTTGTACCGTTCTGGCGAGAAAACGTTGTTCGATGAATTTGGTGCCGTCGCGCTGATGCGTTGAACAGTGATTTCGAAACGGATCATCGCGGAAATGACGCGACCGACAAAGTCCGATGGTCGACCTTTTGCATCGGCGGGCGGTGCAAGCGGAATCCATTGTTGCAGCTGTTCACGACAACGCAGCGACTGGGCGATTGACGGCAGCTTATTTGTCGCCATTGTGGTTCCGATCAACGCATTGATTTTCTCCACTTGGATCAGATCGTTTATTTGACCCTTGTACTGCATCCATGCGTCTTGGTTGGTCATTGAGGTGTCGCCGGAGTTCATCGATACCGAATTGACTCGCATCGCGTTTTCCGGCAGATCGTATGCAGGCATCGCATGTGCGGCGATCACCTCTTTGGGCGTCGCATCGTGGCTGACCGCATTTTGTTGTAGTTCTTGCAGAATGCCCTCTGCGGTTGAATAGTGTGTCAGCGCTTCATCGTCATTGCCATCCATCCGTTTCAGGTCGCCTAAGCGAAGATGGCACTTGGCTCGTTCAAGCCACTCCAGAGAAAGGATTCTTGCAGCGTCTTGGCTGAGTTCGCTCTCGGCGAGGCTATTGATCGGAGTGATCTGGAATTCGATCAATCTCGCATATTGAATCAGTGCCTGCTGAATCAATTCCCGTCGCAGCGGAGTCATTGCCGGGTGAAATTGCAAAGATCCGCTTAAGTCGACCAGCCATGTGTCGGCGGTATCGCGGGCATCAACCAGACGTTCCAGTGCTTCGTGATGCGCCTTGGCGGCTTCGGCCCTTGCAACGCGTTCCGCCTGGTGCGCAGATCGAATCACGATTGTGCTGATGACCGAGACGATCATTAACACTGTGACGGCGATCGCGATTGTTGACGCGACCGCTCGGTGACGATTACACCACCGGATGCCGCGTTCGGCCAGGTTTTCCGAGTGCACGGAAACCTGCTGGCCGGTCATGAATCGGCCCACATCGTCGGCCAGCGTTTCGACATCCTTGTACCGTTTTTCAGGGTCCGCCGACATCGCCGTTTGAACAATACTTTCCAAAGCCCGTGGCACACAGGGCTGGGCGTTTGACAACGGTTCGTATTCTCCCTGTCTTGCCCGGCGGAGAACCGTCTTGATGTCCATTCCCCTGTGCGGATGATGCCCTGCAACAATTTCGTATAGGATGACTCCCAATGAATAGATATCACTGTGACTTCCCAGCGAGGCCAACTCTCCACGCGCTTGCTCCGGCGACATATAGGTCGGCGTGCCGATGACACTGCCCTCGGATTCTATCGGCGCCGACGATCGGTGGCTGCCGGATTGGTCGTCTGGTTTGGTGGGACCTTGGATCGTTGTTTCGTCAGATTTGTCATTGATGTATCGCGCCAGCCCCCAGTCAACAACGATCGTTTCACCAAACGCGCCGGCCATCACGTTGGCCGGTTTTAAATCGCGATGGATGATCCCACAACGATGCGCGTAGGCTACGGCGTGGCACACATTGATGAATCGAAGCAGTAGCGGGGTGATCGCTTCAACCAATTCATATCGTTTCCATTTGCCGTTTGCACGCGGCTCGTGCGTAAGGCGGATGTGATGCCGAAGTGTATCGCCCTCAAGCAACTTCATCACGTAATAGGTGTCACCTTCCTGGTCGGCAACCAATTCGTGGACTGGGACAACACCCGGATGTTGCAACCCGCTGGTGATTCTCGCTTCGTGCAGGAATTGATCCCGTTCGGCCGCACGGATCTTTCCGGCGTTGCTGATTCGCTTGATTGCGACTTCACGCTGTAGTTGCCGATCCAGTGCACGCTGGACGATTCCCCAACCGCCGCGGCCGAGTTCGCCGAGTTCGATATACCGGTCCTGAGACCCCGAAAGCCCAGAATTCGATCGCGTTTCGCCACCGTTTGTTGGCTGTCGTTTAAGTCGAGCCCGCTTTGACACCGGACCCGTGCTGGGGGTCGTTTGATTCACGGTGTGGTCGTTCTTGCATTGCTCTCCAGATGCCTCGCTCGGCAGTGGTTCCTGAGGCGTTTCCCGATCAGAATCGTCAGGCAGAAATCGTCCGTTGATGGTTTCCATGATTCAGGTGATTGCGGATAGGTCGGATGGTAGCGATCGTACGGAAAACGATGTCCATTCATCTTGACGGGTGGTTGCAAGATCCACGTGCTTACGTAACCGTAGGCCGCTGAAATCCACTTCGAATCTCGATTCTGCGAATCTTACCTCTGATATTCTGTTCCATCCCAATCAAATGATCCAACCGTCCACTGCAATTCGGGCCGCACGCCCTGAGGATGTTCCCCAAGTCTTTGCGATGTTGCAGGAGCTGGCAGCGTTCGAAAAACTGGAGCACCAGTTGACTGCCAATCAGGACGACATGTATCAGGCGTTGTTTGTTCAGAATTCCGCAAAGGCCTTGGTGGCACAAAGCTCTTCTGATTCCAACGCTACGAACGAGTTGGTTGGATATGCGATTTACTTCGAGAACTTTTCTACGTTCCTTTGCCGACGCGGAATCTATCTGGAAGACGTTTACGTGCGCAGTGCGTATCGCAATCGAGGGATCGGTAAAGCGTTCCTAAGTCATTTAGCCCGCATCGCCGTCGATCGAAGCTGTGGCCGTATGGAGTGGTCAGTATTGGATTGGAACAAAAACGCCATCGATGTTTACGAATCGATCGGAGCGGAAATCTTGCCCGATTGGCGAATCGTGCGAATGGACGCCAACGCCATTTCCAAGCTCGCTCTCCAGTAGCACCACAACACTTTATCTGAATCAATATTTTCGTGATGTCGTTTGAACGTCCGGAGGTTGTTGTGTGGCTCGGCGGGTATCGAAGGGGCAGTAATCTCGGGTGGATCGATCGATATCAGCCGTTTCGCGTGGGGCGTACGGGCGTTGATGGCGCGTACTGCATGCGGCCCGAACGCTGGCGCGAGTCGGGTGATGTCGTTTGACGGTCCGGCGTTGTCGTGTGGCTCGGGGGAAAACGGCGACTTTAAAGGAATTCCATTCACGCTCGCGCGGTCCGGCTAGGTAGACAGCGATCCAATAAAAAGCGAATCTGGGACGTACAGCGGTTCAACGTTTGGGCTCTGTTTTTTCAACGGCGAGACCCGATACGATTCGGATCCCGGATTCCCGCGCAGGCACACTATGCACGCTGTCGTACTTGATCAACCCTACGAATTTATTCCTCCATATCGAGGGCGTTTGTGGCCGTGGTTTTTGCAGAAATTCGTTCGACGACGACTTCGACGCAGTTACGGGATCGAAGGTTTTCAAGTCCAGGGGCTCGAGCGTCTTCGCGAATCGATCCATGCGGGGCATTCGATCGTGTTGGCACCGAATCATTGTCGTCCCGCAGATCCTCTGGTCGTGACGGAACTTTGTCGTTTGGCGGGAGTGTCGCCGCTGACAATGGCCAGTTGGCATGTTTTCATGCAGAGTCGGCTGCAGCGATTTATTTTACGACGCATCGGTGCGTTCAGCGTTTACCGCGAGGGCATGGATCGTCAATCGCTGGACGCCGCCGTTCAGATCTTGGTTGCCGGTCGTCGGCCATTGGTTGTGTTTCCCGAGGGCGCCATCAGCCGCACCAATGACCGACTGTTGGCATTGATGGATGGCGTTTCCTTTTTGGCTCGATCGGCGGCTAAGAAGCTTTCGTCTTCAGATCCTCCGCGCAAGGTTGTTGTGATTCCCGTCGCGATTCGCTATCGATTTCACGGCGACATTGATGCCGCAGTCAACGAGACACTGGATTCGATCGAACAGAGGTTGTCTTGGCGACCGGTCCGAAATCAAAGTTCGCTGGAACGGATTTATCGCGTCGGCCAGGCGCTGCTGTGGTTGAAAGAGATTGAGTATCTGGGCAGCCCGCAGACGGGCGAAATTTCCGTGCGGCTCGAACAATTGATCGATCAGATTCTGGCGCCGATGGAACTTGAGTGGAGAAATGGGGCGACGGAGTCAACGACGGTTGCACGTGTCAAGCAACTTCGCATGGCGATTTTGCCGGACATGGTTGCCGATACGGTTTCCCAGGAGGAGAAAGATCGGCGCTGGGACCAGTTGGCCGACATGTACATCGCACAACAATTGAGTCACTATCCTCCGGAATACGTCCGCCGCCATCCGGCACCCGAGCGATTGCTGGAGACCGTCGAACGTTTCGAGGAAGATTTGACCGACGAGTGCCGTATCCATCGTCCGATGTCCGTTGAAGTTCACATCGGAACGGAAATCGAAGTCGGCGCTAAACGCCAGCGCGGCGTCGCCGAAGATCCGGTGACGGCAGAGTTGAATCGACAGTTGCACGAATTGTTGGGGATCCCTCTTCCGTCTTTGGTCCCCGCACCCGGAACTGGACCGGATGACAATTCGAGTCGCGAGTCGGATTCACATGAATCGCGTCAGCAAGGGAATCCATCATGATTCGAGACAAGCTCCTTTCCGCCAGAGAATCTCTGTCGGGTCTCGAAGGACGATTCGCGCGTTGGCAAATCACCGTTTTGGCCAGCATGTACGTCGGCTATGCGGCATTCATGGTTTGTCGCAATACGCTGATTGCCTCGAGTGCACAGATGATGGAGGACCCGGCACTCGGAATGGACAAGGAGTCGTTTGGTCATTTGATGAGCTGGCATTCGGCTGGTGCCATCATGGGCAAACTGGTGACCGGTCCGGGTGCCGACTGGTTGGGCGGGCGCAGAATGTTTCTGATCGCGCTTTCGTTGACCGCGATGGCGAATGTCGGGTTTGCGTTTAGTTCGACCTTTATCGCGTTTGCGGCTTTCAATTTTTTCGGCCAATTCGCCAAGTCGGGTGGTTGGCCCGCAATGACCAAGATGGTCAGCAGTTGGTACGAAGAGTCACGTTATGGGCAAGTCTGGAGCATCATATCGACCAGTTCACGAGTCGGTACGATCTTGGCCGGATTGGTGCTTGGTTATTTGCTGAGCCTGATTGATTGGCGTGGCGTGTTCGTGTTTTCGGCGGTGTCGACTTTCGGGGTCGTCGCACTGCTATGGTTTTACATGAAAGACCACCCCCAGGACGTCGGTCTGTCATCCCTGAAAGTTCACTGCGATTCGAAACGCCTTGCCGCGACCTCCGTTTCTTCGACGGAAGGTACGGTTGCTTCCGATACGCCTCATCCGTTTGACTCTTTAACACTCTGGCAAGTCTGTGGCCAGTTCGTACGAAGCGGAAGGTTTTGGTCGATCGGTTTTAGCATCGTGTTTCTGACAATCGTGATGGACTTCTTAACGTTCATCCCGATCTATTTATCAGAATCGTTGAATATCAGTGCGAGCAAGGCGTCGATGGCGGGCAGCGCATTTCCCGCCGGCATGTTCACTGCATTGGTGTTAACCAGCTTCTTTTATGATCGCCTGTCGAAAAGACAGCTGGTGATTGTGTTGGGAGGATTATTGGCGACCAGTTCGATTTGTGTTCTCGCTCTATGGAATCTGGATATGATCGCGACCAGTCTGCGTACTCCAGCGGCGATCGCAACAATCTTTCTGCTCGGTCTGACCATTTCACCGGCCTACTATGTTCCGATGAGCGTTTTCTCCGTGTCTTTCGGCGGCAAACACTCCGGGTTCCTGGTGTCGTTGATTGACGTCTTTGGTTACAGCGGCGCGTTGCTGTTCAACTTCTTTGGCGGATCAATCGCAGAGCACTATGGATGGTCCGTGTTTTTGTCCGGGTTGTTGACAATCACGGTGTCCGCCACGGTGTGCATGGTCACGTTTCTTTCGTTGGACCGGAAATGCGAGAAAATACAACTTGACGTCGTCCCACGCTCTGATCGTCGTTGATCGCTCCGCGATCTGCGTCCGGCAGTGATCCGCTTGCCCTCAAGACTTTGCTTCCTGCCGGGCAAGCCGGCCAGGGGAGCCGAGATTCGTGATCCGCGTTTTTAATGGCAAAACGTGCGCTCATGTC
>JAGQPO010000461.1 GCA_020426665.1 Planctomycetales bacterium | reverse complement strand
GAGGGCTCCGCCATCGATTGTTGCAAGTGCGGGCATCAACAATTGACTGCCGCTGCCGGTTACCGAAAACGTCCGAGTTTGGTTGGTGATTCCAAGCGTATCGTTGATGTAATTTGCCAGCGCTGGGAATGTCACGGTGGCTCCGCCGCTAACCAGTACATTGGACCCATTCAAATTCGTGACGGCGTCAAAGTCATAATTGCCCCCCGCCCCGGAAAGCATCAACTGACTATTCGTCATCTCTTGAATGCCGCTAACGGACATCGTACCGGTTCCATCCAAAGTGACCCAAACTCCACTGATTGATGACAGCTGCGATGCGTTTAACTCACCTCCATTGCGTACCGTGATTGTAGAAAAGCGGTTGACGGAATTCGTGGTCCCACCAAATTCGTCGGTGAAATTAGCCAAAGATGGCATATTGATTAAACTGCCAGCTCCATCGACCAGCATTTCGAGCCGACGCAAGTTTGGATTACCGACTTTGTTAACCAGCACTTGCGTCACATTAGCCAAGTCGATCACGCCGCCGTTGGTCGCTTGGATGTTGAGTTGATTAGCGAAGTCACGACCGACGGTGATCGTTGTTATCCCACTCAATTCGATTTGGCTGCCAGGCCCATCGGCGCCGATCGTGCGAACTTGGCCGCCACTGGTGACATCGTGGGTGTAAGTTGTCACATTGGGAATCTGGATTTGGCCCCCATCGATCGCCGACAGGTTTGCCCCATCGATTACCGCTGCGCCTGTTGCTGTGATGCTGGCTTGGATGCCGCTTGCCGATAGCGTTGTACCCGACGCCAACTGTGTCGCGCCGGCCACCGTCATCGCACCCGAAACATTCAGGGGCAACGCACCGGTTTGCAAATCGAAGTCGCCGTTGACCGTCACATCAAGATTGAATCCTGTTGCCGCGGTCAGTGTACTACCGATTCCAACAATCAAATCGTTGACTTCGATCGAACGTGTGGTGAGTTTTGCGTTGGCGAGTGACAGGTTCTCCACCGTCGTGATGGTTCTCGCAACTGCGTCGGAATTGATCTGAACCGTCAACTCTTTCGTAGCATCATCAATGACGACATTTCTGGTCGCATCCGGCAGAATGTCTTCTGACCAATTTAAGGGATCGTTCCATGAAACTCCGTCGCCTCCACCATCCCAGGTCAGCGGGGTCAGATTCGGAGCTTCGACGGTAAAGTGCAACATGAAATCGCCTCCCTGTACTCCGTCGCCAGACGGCAATGGAAAACTCGGCGATCCATCCAGGAGATTGTCGACCGTGTCCCGGAATCCATCGAAACCGCTGACCAGCGTCAGCGTATAGTCGCCTTCGGGCAGATTGAAAAAATCAATCGTCGCGAGGCTGGTGGACGGGTCATAATTGAATGTGTCGACGGGAAACGCAGTGCCTGCCGAATCGACAACCAGAATGTCCCCTGCGTCCAAGCCGAGCGTGTTCAATTCTTCGTCAAACGTGATTGTGATCGAAGTGGTGCTGGGCGGGCCGGGAAAGAAGTTTCCAAAACCACCGTTGTTAGCGAACAAACCTAAAAACGCGCCCGTCTGACCATCATATTCCTCTGTCGTGCCCGCAGCGTTAACGTAAAAATGATTGTCGGGGCCAAGCGTAATGCCACTCGGGAACGGTCCGGTGTTGGCGAAGACGCTGACGAACGATCCGTCTTGACCGGAGAATCGTCGGACGGTGCGAGCGTTCAGATTCGTTACAAATAAATCTCCGTTGGGGCCAAAATCAAAATCGCAAGCGTTGACAATTCCGCCGCTGGCGTCGACAAAGACGTCGACCAACTGGCCCGTCACGGGATCAAATCTCAGGATACGTTCGGCGCCTTGGGTGTCCAAGACGTATAACAATCCGTCCGTGCCAAGTTCAACTCCACACGCCTGGCCAACACCTTGGGCGGGCCCGGCGATGATATCGATAAAGTTGCCTTGGCTGTCATAGCGAAAGACACCCGTTGTCGTTGCGGCATACAAATTTCCGGATGCGTCGAAAGCCAATTCACTGGAACCACTGAATCCATTCGCACTATCGACAAAGATATCAATGAATTGTCCATTGCGTCCGTCATAACGGAGAACTTGGCGGCTGTTGCCGCTGATGACGTAAAGATTTCCGTCAGGTCCAAAGGTGGGATTGTGAGGTCCACTCAAACCGCCACTTCCCGATGCGACAAACGGGCCAAGTAGCGTACCGGTGATTCCGTCATACCGCAGTACGGAATTCGTTGCCGAGTCCTGTAACAAAAAGTCTCGAACTTCTCCTTGCTCGACGATTCCCGATTCGACGGGGAAGGTCGAAATGACTTGCGGTCCCTTCGTGTCGATCGAAAATGTGATGTTCAAGGATTGGGACAATTGTCCCCCAACGCCCGCGATCGCCCCGGCATCCATCACTAGATTGTAGGTCCCGGTCCCCGTTGCGATCGTCGAGATATCGAACGCAATATGCCGCCCGTCAATCACCGTGAACCCCGACGTCGGCTGGTTATTGATACGCACATCATCCGCATCAACCGTTGACAACAAAACTTCGTGGTCAAATCCGATTGTGAACGTATCCAGCTGGACGCGGAATCGTGATGCGTCGGACGGGACTGCAAAAATCGTTTCCAATGGCGCCGTGGATGTCGACGCTCCTTCAATATTCAGCGAGTAGTCACCGAAACTGCTGAATCCTTCGACGGCAATCCGATAGGTGCCTGAGACGCCAGCGGGAATCGTGTATTGAAGGTTCGCATTTCGTCCATCCGTCGCACCTCGCGTATCACTGGCAACGACGGCAAAAGGGTCATCGTCTTCATAGAATAAGAAGAGGGAAGGCACCAAATCATTGGTCGGCATACCCGGTCCACCACCGGGAGTCGAAGTCGTGATCGTCAGCGTCGAACCCGCATCCGCGGTAAAGAGGTAGTCATCGCGGCCCAGTCGCGAGGCCCAGGCGACCGTCTGTTCCAGCAGACGATCGGCTGATCCGGAATTCAAACCCAAGAACGATTGATAGTAATTCGCGCCAATGTAGGCCGATTCGCCAAACCCAATTCCCCCCGCCACGACGGCCGGGTGACCCGACACCGTAGCCAGTACCTCACCCCACGGATTCGTCACATCGTCGGCAGGGAATTCCCAATTGGAAAAGAATGGGTCGACACCCTGCGTTATCGGATGGTTTGGATTGGAGTAATCATTGTCGATGTAGTCGATTCCGTAGTTGGCAGAAGTGTTCACAGGAACAATCGCGTCAATATCAGCGGCATTCGTGGTCCCATTTCCAAACGTGAAACCCGTCCCCGCCGAAAAGATGGTGCCTCCCAAGGCGATCAGATGACCGCCGTCTTCGACCCAGCTTCGCAGCAGCGGCGCATAACCGGCGATCGAATCGCGAGCTCCTTCACCTCCGATGATCACGACGTCAAAAATGTCTAGATCCGTTGCCAAGGTGATTCCGGCAAGGTCGATCGCGGTTGCATCGAACAGATACTTCGAACTGTCGTTCAGTTGATCGATGATTTGCTGTTCGTTTCCGTTGTCGGACGCGACACCAATTGAAATTGTGTACTCGCCGGCTTCGCCGAGTCGGATGGCGCCAAGCACATTCCCGCTGGAGCCAATCGTTTGAACGGTACCCGGCAGCCTGCGCTCCAGCGAGGTATCACGGGTCACGACAAGTGTATAGTCGATTCCCGAATCGCCACGAACCCGTGCGTAGTATGTACCCGATGCAGGCGCAAGCAAGTCGTCGATTGCCGGCCCGTTTCCGATGTCAAATGCTGTGGCAAGCAGGTTGCCGTTGGTGTCCAGGATGTCGAGATTGAGAATCTTGTTGGGCTGTGAAGTTAGCGCGAACGAAGACGACTGTCCCGCAAGCAAAGTGAATTTGAAATAATCGTCATCGGTGAAACCTTGTTGATTTGCGATCGATGGTTGCGTGCTGCCAACTACAGCACCTCGACTTGCCACACCTCCACCAAGACTGATGAATGATGGACCGATGTCTTGAGCGAATGTCGTCGCATTGTTCGCTCCCAAACCGAGTGACTCGTCTTCGATTGCCGCGTTCACGATGACACGAATCGAATAGGAACCTGTCGTTCCGTCCAAACCGGCAAGCTCGAGCGTATAATTTCCGTCGCCGACGAGTACGAATGTCTGAATGCGAATCGTTTCGTTGGCTTGGTTGGCACTTGCTGACGAAATCACCGTCGACGAATCGTTCATCAGTTGCGCATTCGTTTTCAATCCATTGCCGCTTTCGACAATAATTGTCGCCGTTTGGCCACCATCCAACGATAATTGGTATTGATCGATATCACCGGATGTCGAGATCGAACCTTCAATGGTCGGATCGTACACCAGGCCTCCAACCGGTCCGATCGGTTGCAACGTCGGATAAACGATTGGGTCGACCGAATCGACGGAAAACCGAACGACGAAACTGCCACCGGGAACGCCGTCGCCCGACCGATTGGGCGGAATCGGAAACGCGACAGGCTCACCGTCGAGCGGATTCCCCGCCAAGTCACGCAAGGATTGCCCACCGACATTCAATGTCAGGTGATAAATGTCATCTTGAAGGTTCGAATAATGGATCGTCAGCTGTGAGGTCGATGGATCGTACGAATACGAATCGGCGGCGACGCTCCCGTTCGCACTGCCGAACAGTTGAAATGCGTCCTCAAAGAAGAATGAGCTGATCTCTTCGTCGAACTTGGCGACGAAGGTCAAGTCTCCGACGTTGAATGCGTCACCTTGTCCAATGGAGCTTTCGATCACTCGAGGCGCGATTGCGTCCACATTGAATTGCAGCGTGTAAGAATCAATCCCGATTCCCGCGACACTTGTAACCGCATTGCCGCCGATCGAAAACGTGTGGGCTCCGTCCGCTAACGTCGCGCCAAGATTGATCAGCAAAGTATCGCCATCGACAACTATGAACTGCGGGACCACGGTGCCATCAATCTTGAAGTCGGAGATTTCGACCGACGACAAGTAAAGATCGCCTGAAAAATTGATTTGCAATTCATTCTGACTTTGCGCAATGATCGAATTTTCGGCAATCGATGATAGTGTTACCTCAAACGGTAGTGCGTCTCCCGTCGCACCGGAAGCTTGCAACACGTAGTCCCCGGTCGTGATCCCGCTTTCTGTAAATTGCGAAAACACCCCAAACGTGTACCTTCCCGTCGACGTGGCCGTGTAAGACAGGCTTAACGTTCCGGAATTGGTAAGGTCGAATGCATCGGCAACCAAGGCTCCCGTTTCATCATAAAGCTCTGCGTACGGTTGCAAATAATTAACAACCAAGTTGTCACTAAATGGAGGAGATACATCGAACACTAATTCATCACCAATGTTAACATTGATCTGATAGTAGTCGACCTGATCATCACTCTGAAGAATCGAGGGCGAATGTCCGAGGTGTCCGATCGCTACCCCGTTGGCCGTTAAATCAATCGGTCGCGACAAAGTTCCGTTTGATCGATTTCGATCTGCAAACGTTAACGGAATTGATTCGGTGTCGGTCGAGAAACCATTCAACGATCGGGCGATTTCGTTGATGACATAAAGTGCATCAAGTGTCGTGATTCTTCCATCGCCCGAGGTGTCATAGTGATAGCGAAAAGTTCGTTGCGCGACGGCCGTTTTCAGATCGACAGCCCCACCACTGAGTCCTAGTTGGTTCAATACCAACAGCGCATCGCGGATCGTTACCGCTCCATTGTTGTCAACATCCGACTTTCGAAGGGGATTTTGCCAAGGTGGGCCCGCAAATTCCGATTCGCCGAAATTGCCACCCGAAGTAGGCACGGCACTCGGGTTGACGACAAGTTCATCGTTCGGCTCGACATCCAAACTCGCATTCACGGCGACTTGCAAAATGTATTCAACCGGGGGACCATTGACCGAAATCTCGGCAAAATAGGTTCCGTCATTCGCCGGAACAAATCCCGAAATGGAAGCGGCCGTTTGCGGTGAAGTTCTGCCAACAGCGACGATGGTGCCAGTGTCGTCATAGAGTTTCAGGCCGACTTCGGCCACGTTATTCAGATCGCCAACAACAAAACTGACCGGCGTGTTGGCATCCAATGTCAGTTCAAATACGTCGGCGATATCAGATTGTGATTGAATCGTGGATGAATCTAATGTGACTCCGGACGAAATGACTGGAAAGACACCGAACGGCATCACTTCGCCGGACGTCGTCAACCAATAGGCGATAGAGCCGTCGGAGAGGATGAAGTGATCTTCGCCGACGTACGATAACGATTCGATGCTTCCCAATGCATCGGGCAAAGCGGTCCCCGGGATGTCGGTTCGCAAAACCGTTTTGTTTGTAAGGTTGACCGCTTGCATCACAATCGGAAACGATCCCGACGTGACATACATCAAGCCGTCATCCGGGTTGAACGCAATCGCTTTGTCCGACGTCGTCTCCGGTAATGTCATGAAACTGGTGGCAACACCGATGCTGGTATCCAATTGATACAGCGTGGACGAGTCATCTTGAGATCCATCGGAGACGGCGAATAGATTTCCATCTTCGTCAAATCCCAAATCGCTGAGGACTTTTCCAGTGTCACCGACGTCCGTTGCGTCGCCCGTGACAACATTGATCCTTACCAACTCGTCAGATTCCTGTCCCGACAACCGCAACAATGTCCAATATTCACCAGTTGAAGAGTCGATGGCCAATCCTTTGGCTCCAGTCACCGTGCGGCCCGGCAACTGAATCGTGGTGGACGAAGAAATACCCATCACGTAGGGACTGAGCTTCAAGAGTTGATCAGTGAATTCGCTGACACTGTACAAAGGATCGAACAATAGAGGTCCGCTTCCGACGGAACCGTGAACTGCCATTCGGCGTGCGTTGGTTGCGAACTGGAGTGCCGATTCAGATGAAAGCTGCTCGGCTTGGCCGGGATTGTTGTTCAGGCCGCCTGTTCCCGATAGCTCCGATTCGGTATCTGCGTTAAGGAAGACTTGCAGCTCGTAGTCGCCACTGCCCGTGTCTCCGGAAACTTCGATTCTGTAGCTTCCTGCCGAATCGAGTCGGGCCGTGTGCAAGACGATTGACTCGCCTGCGGAACCTGCGATCGAGTCGATCACCGACAAGTCGGGGCCAACGACTGAGACGGTTGAACCCAGCGAGCCGTCCAATGGCCGTAGGATGGCAGTCAAGATTTGAGTGTCGGATACGTCCAGCGGAAACGAGTCCGTTTCAGAAGCATTTAGCGATCCGTCGGTAATACTTCGATAGGCGAAGCTGCCAAGCGGCTGTATCGGGACGAATTCGGCGAGTACCTCCGATGCCAGTACCCGCCGCTCTTCGAGCGATTCAAAAAGAGCCGATCGTTTTTTAAGCCGATTTCGATCCCGAGCAGAATTGGCAGGCCGATTCGAATCTCGAAACCGACACTTCTTAATCCACCGCATGCGAATTCTCCGTGGGGCATGCCACAGTTGGAAAGTTTTTCGCCATATAAACTGCCGCTAAGTATACTCACGTTGCTGCTTTTTCACGGAAAATTGGGGCATTTCGAATATCAGAGATGCACGATTTTGCAGTCGCGTTCATTGTGTTTTATTCGCCCGTGAGTATCCCATAGAAAATCTCCTCGGTTTGATTGCTTGCCCCTGCCGCCGTACCTATCCTGGGCACGGGCAGAACTGCCACCTCACGTGCTAATCAACGATGAATCCATTTCGAGCATTTCGCAAACGATGGCCGACTCATGTCGCGGGCCGAAAGCGTTTGACGAAGCCTCGCGGCCGCCGCCCGTGGCTCGAATCGCTGGAGTCTCGGCAGCTGCTGGCAGTCGATGCGACGATGGGGCTGGGTCCCGGAACGCTGAACGGCCAAGTCGCTGAGTTCGAGGTTTCAATTAATTTCGCGGCCGATGCGGGAGAAAGGCTGACTTTTTTTAGCCTGGATGTGTCACCCAGTTCCGATCAACTTGGCGGTTCGAACTCGGATTACTCGCGATTTTCTTTCGAAAAAGCAACTCCCCTTCTGGACGACTGGCGTCAAATTGGCTTTTTCAATGACCCGGTATTCGAATCGAGCGTCGAATTTGACGATTCCCTGATCGCTCCGATATCGCCCGGAAGTTATTCACTGGGCACCCTACGCGTCGATCTTGCTTCGGGAACCGGTATTTTGGGCGGGTCTATCCTGGTGTCGATATCCGGCCCGCAAACTGTCATTGGCGTGGAAGATTCCAGCGGAAACTTTCACTTCGAACCGGTTTCATTCCAGCCGCCGACGCAAACTCTCGCCGCCTTGGAAATCAATGGTCCCCAAACGATAGCGGAAGGCTCAACCTACAGACTGACCGTCGATACCGAAATCGCTACCGACGGAACAATCAACATCCAATGGGGTGATGGGGTAACTGACTCAATCACCGTTACATCGCTCGCCACATCGAATGAGATTTCTCACGTTTTTGCCGATGGGGATTCGACACCAACGATCTTTGCCGAACTTCGTCTACCCGACGGTACCCAAGCGACGACGACAGAACTTCCAATCCTTGTTTCCAACGTTTCGCCACAGTTTGAACTCTCGGGCGGCGACTCGGTCGATGAAGGTTCAGCCTATGTACTGACGTTGGGTGCTGTATCGGACCCCGGCGATGACACGGTAACCGAGTACCAAATCGATTGGGGCGATGGCCAATCGGATACCGTACTTGCATCGGCGCTCCCTGCTAATCGACAGGTCAACCACGTTTACTCCGACGGTCCGGCGACTCGAACGATTAGCGCCACGGTAACCGATGAAGACGGTGTCTACCCAGGCGTTGATTCACTAACCGTTGAAGTTCAAAACGTTGCTCCGATGGTGACGCTCACCGGCGACAACTTTGCAAAGACTAACGAGCCGTACGTGTTGACGATCGGTCCGACCGTTGACCCTGGTGATGACGCCGTCATCCAATTTATTGTCGACTGGGGTGACGGAAGTCAGGACGTGATTTTGTCGTCCGATCTTCCATCAAATCGCCAAGTCACTCACACATACGCCGAAGGTGATGTACAGCGATTGGTTTTTGTCGACATCGTGGATGAGGACGGTCGGTATCCTGCGGTGACTTCGCTTGAGCTGTTTGTCGAACGATCCATCGACATCGAAGTCGTCGTCAGCGGACCCGACGTCATCACCGAAGGCGATATCTACCTTTTGAACATTGGCCCAATCACCGGGCCTGGTAGCGAACGTGTGACCACGGTCGTGGTGGATTGGGGTGACCAATTCACAGATATTTTTCCGCTCGCAGACTTTTCTGCTGATGGCAATTTTGGTCACGTCTATCAGAACGGACCAGTAAATGTAACGATCACTGTCCAATTTCGCGATGTGACGGAAACTTCATTGCTGGATCAATCGAAGCCGGTTCAAGTCCTTGGCGTACCGCTAACAATTGACGACTTCGACAATACCGCGTCACGTCCCGGGGAGACCGATGTCGGCGACGTGGTCACGGCCTTCGCCGAAGTGACTCGCCCAAGTCTATTGAACCATCCCCGTGCGACCATTGATTGGGGCGACGGAACGGTTTCACAAACGGTGACAATCGTAGAGCAGAATGGCATCGGAATTATCAATCAAACCCATGTCTTCACGACCGGCGGAATTTTTACGGTCCGATTGACTGTCGAAGAAGATTTTTCGCTTCCGGTAACGGCAGAGACAACGGCCTTTGTCACCGGCACTCGACTGGACCGAAAGCGTTTGCAGATCGTCGGAAGCTCGGGAAATGACATCGTTACCGTGACCCCGGCGGGAAGCGGCCAGATTTTTGTGAACATGACGTTGCCCGGTACCGGAAATATTCGTCAATCGTACCCGTTGGCCAATATCGCTGGACTGGACGTTTACGTCGGGTCTGGTAACGATCGTGTGATGATCTCCGATCGATTGACGATCGAGACGCTTATCGACGGCGGTTCGGATGATGATATTCTGCAGGGTAGCAGTGGAGCCAATCTCATCTTGGGTGGACCTGGTGACGACGAGATCGCGGGCGGCAATGCAGATGATATCCTGATCGGCGACGCTGGTAGAAACTTGATATTGGGATACGAGGGCGATGATTTGCTGGTCGGAGCGACTTGGTCTTCGTCCTATTCCGACCGAACGACCGCATTGTCGATTTGGAATTCGGCGGGATCGTTTGATGAACGAAAGCAACAGGTCCTCGAAAACTTTATGGTCTCGTCGGATTTCCAACCCGATTCGATTTATGGCGGGGTAGGACAGAATCTATTCATTTTGTCAACGAACGATTCCTTTGCAGGCCGGGACAACAATTTAAAACCACTTACCAACGCAATCGAAGCCGGATGGACGATTCCTGATACTCCATCGCCGGGAGTCTTCACTTTTGAAATTGATGATGTTGTACCGATCGTTTTCACCGTCGGGACGACCAATTCCACTGAGTTATTGCTGGATACCAATCTTGACGGAAAAGTATCAATTGTTGATGCGTTGGTCGTCATCAACGCACTTTCGCAGCTTTCAGCGCCCGAGGGCGAAGCGTTTGCGACGTTAGCGGGAAACCTTCGGCGGCTAGATACCTCTCGGGACGGTCGGGTCACTGCTATGGACGCACTCGTGATCATCAATGAGATTAGCAAACAGACTTCGCCTTCCGTGTCCGGTGATGGTGAGTCCGTTGGGATTGCAGCGGATCAATTGCATTCCGTCAGCAAAAAGTACAGGTTAACAACGAGCGACGCACTCGATCCCGAAGCGACCGGTCGCATCTTTTGAGTCGATTTGCGGATTGAAAGCCTGGCTGCGATGAACTCGCGCGCGGGAAGAGAGAGCGTCCGATGACTTATCGCTCTTCTGCGACTTTGACGGCTGTGCCGATTATCCGTGATCTACGGATTTATTCGGAAGTCCGACTTTCGAAAGCCGATACTTTCGATGAAATCCGTCTAACCCGATCGAGACACGCGAAGCAGTTGTGAAACTCGATTCGTGTGGCAACGTCATTTGTTGGTGTGATGATGGCAATTCGATTGAGCATTCTGGCAGCTTTACTGATGGCAAAATTAATCGTCGCGGCGGAACCGACGATTGAAACGGCAATACTGACTTCGGAAACACTGACTTCGGAAATCGATCCAGTCGAGTTAGTTGGCGGCAACGAAATAACAATCGATCCTTTTGAAAATCGACTCCGCGCATTAGAGTCTAGGGTTTTTTCGCAAACAATTTGTCGACCCGGATGTGTTGCAAAGGACACGGGGTGTCCACATTGGTTTGCGATCGCGGATTACCTGTATTGGCAGGTAGAAAGAGATGACTTGGGGATCGCGATTCTTGATCCTACAGGATCAGGAGTGCCTTCTGGCGGAAATCCCATCATGTCACTGAACTATGGATCCCAAGGCGGAATCCGCACGGCCATCGGCCGGCAGTGCGCCGATGGATGGATTATTGGCTTCACCTATACGCACCTTCATTCGACGGACAGGCAGTCGTTTTCGCCTGGGGGCAGTCAGGTATTAGCCGTTCAATCAAGTCCCGCAACGGGATTGACCAACGCGGATTCGGTCGCCGCAAGAACGGAGTTTGGCTACGACACATTTGATCTAAACGCGGGTCGGTGGTTCCACCCGACTGATTCGCTGTCGTTGTTGTTTATCGGCGGAGTTCGCTTTGCGTCCATTGATCAGGAATTACATGTCGACTATGACGGGGGTGCCTTTGTAAACGGAGGCATCGCCGCCCCGACCGATATCAATTCCTTCGGCGGCCGAATTGGAAACGCACTGGAATGGAATCTACTTCCTTCGCTAAGCCTGATGGGCAGCAGCTCAGTATCATTGAACGCCGCCAACATCGATCAGTATCGCCGAGAGGAAAACGCCGGGATTGCGGTCATCGACGTCAATCGCTCCGTGGACGCGCTAATTCCCGCGGCTGAGATCTCGATGGCCGCCCAATATTCTTACGGAGCATGGAATGTTGGAGTTGGATACGAGTGGATCACATGGTTTGGCGGAGTTCGTCCATTATCCTTTTCGGACAGCTTCAACGGCGGAGCCCTCGCTTCGTCGACAGACAATCTAGGCCTGCACGGGCTATTTCTAACTCTCTCGGCATCCTTTTGACGCCCATTGCGTGGGACGTCGAGTACAATTGCTGACCGCTTGAATAATTGGATTTCAGTTCGAATCTCCTTCCTTCGGTTGGTCTCTTGGAAAGTGACCCGATAAACTTATTGGATGAGACTCGTTTGCTAGTCGAACGGGGCAAGCTCGCCGAAGCGCGTGCGATGCTGGAGTCGACCATCGTTGCTGCTCCGGAAAATGGGATCGCACATCAGGGGCTTGGGTTTGTGCTCGCAAAGATGGGAGATCTTGCGTCGGCGGAGCAACATTTTCGCCACGCTCTCTTATCGATGCCGCAGAACATCGATGTGCTTCGTAATTTGGCCCTCTGCTTGTCGCAGCAAGGAAAGCATCGTGACGTCGAGGAATTCAGTCACCGATTGGTGACACTGCAACCCGAAGTCCCCGCGCATTGGTTGGAACTGGGGCGTGTTCGGCGACGACTAAAAAAGTATGAAGCTGCCGAGCGAGCCTTCGGCAAGGCAATCGAAACGCAGCCGGATCTGGCCGAAGCGCATCATGATTTGGGATTGACTTTCAGCGATCAGGGAAAGCAAGACCAGGCCGAAGCGGCTTATCGAAAGTCTTTGGAAC
>JAGQPO010000460.1 GCA_020426665.1 Planctomycetales bacterium | reverse complement strand
AACTCGCGCCGCGAACCCGAAGCGTCGGTTGAGGCGAAACCCGATCGATGGTGCGCGAAAGCTGACCTGAAGCCCCAGTCGGATTACCGGCCACATCAGTCGCCGCGCCGCCGGCGATATTCACGCTGACCAGCCCGTCGGTCGACGGACTGATTGTCGCTTCATACGTTCCAGTTATGGCATCGATCAGCGACAGCTCTGTCACCGCCCCATTGTCGACTAACAAGTCGGAAATCTCAAAGCCGATCACCTGCTCACCGAAGTCAATCGAAATCGGAATGGCATTCAGACTGGAAAGGTCGGGCGAGTTACTCGTCAGCGTCGGCGTCACTCCGATGGTGTCCACGATGACGCTCACCGTCGTTGCGGCCGAGTTATCGTTGCCGGCCAGGTCCCGAGTCACCGCAGCGTCGATACCGATGGTCACGGAGCCGTCCACGGCACTGAGAAGCACGCTGTATCGGCCCGGTGCGACGGATCGTAATTGACTCACCGTCGCGTTGGTTACCGTCAAGTCATCGAGTTCGAAACCTTCCACGGGTTCGCCGAAATCAATGTCGACGAAGAAACTAGCTTGGTCGGTTGGTGAACTGACATCAAAGCTGAGAACCGGATGTGGAGCAGTTCGTTCGACGGTGCGTTCCAATAGGTTCGAAGCCACACTGAGGTTGCCGGCCACATCGGACGCAGCGCCGGCTGGTATGGAAACCGTGACGTCTCCGTCGATATCGATAGAAAGTTCGAACTCGTATTGTCCAGATGATGTGTCCACCGCGACCAGATTACCAATCGTCGCGCCCTCGACGACGATATCGGCCAGATCAAAACCAAATACCTCGCGAGCGAAGTCGACGTTAACAAGGATCGTATCTGCATTTGTCATGCGGCTTGATGTCGATGACAGTCGGGGAACCAATGCGGTGGTGTTCACCGTCCGAGTCAACGTCGGCGAAGCAAGGTTTGGATTACCGGACAAGTCATCAACGGCCCCGGCGCCGATTGATACCTGGACAGTGCCGGGATCGGCATCGATCGGGACGACGTAGTTTCCGCCGCCAAGGTCGATCGGCGTTCGAACCGAGCCACGGACCACGGTGACATCGGAAGCCGAAAAGGACACCACGGGCTCGCCAAAGCTGACCAGCACGTCAAAGGACTGCTGATTCGTGATCGCCGGCGCCGAACTGGTCAGCAGCGGCCTTGGTGGGGTCGTATCTGGAACGGGTTCGATTGTGATTTGGAAGGTGATGGGTCCGGAAAGATCAGTGCCCAGATTGTCTGTTCCACCGCTATCTCGGACCCGCACCGTCACGTCGGTCGTTCCGCTACGATCGGCGGCGGGCGTGAAGGTCAGCAGTCCGTCACCATCGATTTGCGGAAGAACCTGAAACAGTCCAGGCGTCTGGGTCAGGACCAAGTAGTCCGAAATGCTTTGGGAATCTTCATCGGGGCCACCGCCGGAATCAAATCCGTACGCAAAGCCGGGACGCATGACCGACCCCGCATCAGCCCGAACGCTGACCTGACTTTCCGACAGGTTAAACGTTGGCGGATCGTTGACAGGCAGGATGTTGATCACAAATGTTTTGATCGTGGTGTCGCTGCCACCGTTTTCCGTTCCTCCCGTATCGGAGAGCGACACGGTAACGGAAACGGGGCCGCTGCGCCGGTCGCTGGGTGTGAACGTCAAACGACCCGCGGAATCGATTGCCGGCGGCGCGTCAAAGAAACTTGTATCGGTTGAGATCACGAAGGGATAAAGTGCTTGTCCGTTTTCGTCGTCGCCCCCGCCCGCTGTGATCTCGGAAACAAAATCGGCGACGGACTGCGGCAACGCCTTTTGACTGACCGGCGGCAGTTCCGCCGGAAGACTGAACGTCGGCGGATCGTTGACCGGATTGACGATGACGGTGAAGGTCCGCGTCGTTACACCATCATCACCATCGCCAAAGACCGCAACTGCGCCCGGCCCGGCGTTCCTCGCTTCGACCGTGATCGTGATCGGCGTCTCATTTGGTGTCATTCCAGTATTCGCATTCAACAGGGGCGACAACACGAAAGACGCCTCTGATTGGCCGGGTGCTAGACGGACGACCTGATCGGGAATAATTTCCGGATGCGAGCTGAACACGGTGATTCGGAAATCGGCACTATCCTGACGCCCAATCGAAATGCCCGACAAATTGACGGTGTAAGTTTCATCCTCATCCAGCACCACCAGACCTGGAACCGCGTCTAACGTCGGCGGAATCACCGCCGGTTTAACGATGAAATTCAAGTCAGTGATTTGATTGGTCCCATCGAGCGCAACGCGGTGTCCACCATCGACCAAGCGATTGAGCAAGACATTGATCTGCGCGGTCGATTTAGGAATTGCAAGAACATCAATCGTACCCTCACCATTTGGTCCCAACGTATCCCCATCTAAGTTGGCCAGAACCAGTGGTGCCCTATCGAAGACCGAAAATTGCGCCAGGCCGACGCTGTCGAGCGGCTCGAACGCGACCGTGACGTCGCTGGCCGTCGTATCGGTAATGTTGCGGAAGATAGCGACCCCCGCATCGTTCAGTCGGGTGCCGACGATGTCGAGATCACCATCGTTATCGAGGTCACCGACATCGAGCCGGTCCACGCCTTTCTCCCCGGTTCCAATCACGGCCGATTCGACCTGCAGGGTGCCGGCCGCCGTTCCGGTCAGAATCGTCAGCGAGTTAGTTCCCGCATTCGCGACGGCCAAATCGGAAATGCCATCAGAATTGAAATCCCCAGCGACCATTTCATGGGGGCTGCCGCCAACCTCCGTTTGACCTCCCAGCAGCGAGAAGCCGCCCGCGCCGTTGCCGGCGAAGAGCGCCACGTCGCCGAAGGGTGTACCGGGCAGCGTTGGCGATGCATGCAAAACGGCGATGTCCAGGTTAGCATCGGGCGTGAATTGGCCGGTGACGATCACGACCGGGTCATCGCCTGGCACTTGCACAATGCCGCCTGCCGGGCTCGCAAACGTCCCATCACCGGCATTCAGAAGAACCTGAATCGTTTCAGTCTCATCGACCTTTCCAAACCGTGGTGGGCTGGACGACACCAGTTCTTGGGTACCGAGATGGACAACTGCGAGATCGAGCGTTTGATTGTTGTCAAAATCCCCGGCAACAAGGCTTATTGGATTCGACCCGACACTGATCGAGCGGCGGTTGGCAAAGCCATCGTTGCTTTCATCGACAGTCGACGGGTCAAAGTCATACAGCAACAAGATGTTGCTGGACGACTGTCCCGCGATCGCTACGTCCAACTTTCCATCAGGATCGGCGTTGAACTGACCGACCACGAAATCGATCGGCAGCGCCGTCCCCGGAACAACATTACCTGGTGTGATCTCCACACCACCAAGCGCAATATACCACCAAGCGCAATATTCAGTTCGCTCGCCGGAAATGCGCCGGGATGGTGCTCGCCTTCATTGAGACGGATCGCCAGCACATTCCCGTCGCTCAGCAGGACCGCCAGGTCTTCAAACCCATCGCCATCAAAGTCGGCATGTGTCGCCGCTTGCGGATCATCAAAACCGTTCAGCTGATTAAAGAGTGGAAACTCGGTCTTGGTAAAATCATTCCCCAGCGGCGTGGTATGGACAAACTCCGGACCAAGTTGCGTGGCAATGGTCACGATCCGAGACCCCTGACCCGTAAACGAAAACGTCCCATCCGCCCTGGTCACCTCGATCGGCTCATCCTCGCCGGCCGTGTGCTTCCGGTCGCTTTCGGAAGCACCTGTGACGTTGAATGCGTGGCGGGTAAGGCGACGATGAATTGTAAGGTGACGCTGGTATGATCATCTCGATGGCAGAGCCGGGCGCGATGAACTTCGCGGTGGTTTAAAGGATGACACTTCTCTGAATGGCAAGATTGTTTATTTAGACGGACAAGCTGGAAGCGACAACTGCCCCGACCTAATGACGAGCCGACGGCAATATCAGCGATACCGCGATTGACTTATCTCCCATAGAAATGGAATTTAGAGATGGCGGAGAAAGTTCTGTTCGAATCGGCCGTAGTCTTGGCCGTCCACGTCTCCGTCTCCGTCAGAGTCCAGGTCCGGATTGTGGTTCGCGTCGCCTTGGAGCTTGAGGAACGTCAATCCGAATCTCCCGAAGTCCTGGCCGTCGACGTCACCATCTCCATCGGTATCGCCGAACAGTCGAAAGAAGTCATCGTTGTTAGAATCGTCCGCTGTCTGTCCGCCGAATTGGAAGTCGCTAGTCATCGCCTGCGCTCCGCCCGGCGTCGTGATCCTACTCGCTACGATGTTGAGTCGATAGTTGCCGTCGGTCAGGCTGTTGCCACCGACACGCGGGACCGTAGACGTCCCCGAAAACGTCAGCAATGCCGACGTCTTTCCGCCAGAGTCACTCGCCACGACCGCGATCACGCCGACTTGGTTCCCGCTATCGATATTCGTCAGTGTGAATGCTTCGGCGAGCGTTGTATGATCCACTTCGCCCGTGAAGACGATGCCGAGCGACGTTACGAGAGATCGACTCGCTGACGAACCGTCGTTGATCGTGACGGACTCCACCTCCGGAGATGTCGCAAACGTGATCGTGAATTCCTGCTCGGATGACAAGTCATTGCCACCGTTACTGCGTCCCCCGTCGTCTCGCACTTGAACGGTTACGGTCACCTTTCCGGTGGCCGATGCCAATGGCGTGAACCTCAACGTTCCGTCATTACTGATATCCGGAATGATGGCGAACAAGTCTGGTCGATCCACGGAAACGATGAAATCGGAAATGACCTGAGAAGCATCGTCGTCACCACTACCAGGATCAAATCCGGTTGCGAACCCTGTGTCCAAGTAGGGTCCGGCACCCGCGCTTACCGTAACGTCACCACGCAGGTTGATCGTCGGCGGATCATTGACCGGTAAAACGTTGATCGCGAACAATTTCGTGGTCGTGTCGATCCCGCCGAAATTTCGTCCGCCATCATCGGACAGGCTGACTTGCACGATCGTTATGCCGGACTTGTTTGGATCTGGCGTAAAGGTCAAACGTCCCTGCCGATCGATCGCCGGTGGCGAGGAAAACAGCAGGCCGTTCTCGGCGAGGACCGTAAAATCTGTGAGCACTTGCGTCGCTTCGTCACTGCCGCCGCCCGGCGAGAGATTGGCGGCAAAGGTATCAATCGATTGTGGCCCCGCTTTCTGACTCGCTGAGATCAACGACGGTATGACAAAGGTCGGCGGATCATTAACGGGATTCACGATCACCGAAAATGCTTGCACGACAGTACCGTCATCACTATCGCCAAACGTCTGATTCGCACCTGCGTCGGTCACCGTCACGGTGATCATGGCTGTTCCGTTGGCATGCTGCACGGGAGTAAAGACCAAATTCGCGGTCGAAGTCCCCGATACATGACCGACCGTCGGATGCGGAATCAAGTTCGGGTCCGAGCTGACGACTTCGAAGACCAGATCAGGACCGCCAGGGCGCCCCTTTGCGATTCCGACCAACTCGATCGTCCTTTCGGAGTCGTCCTCTAAAATTGGTAGCGGATTTGGAATCGGAGCAAGTGACGGCGGCAAGATCATCGGTTGCACGACGAAGTCAAGTCCGACGACTTGGTTGAGTCCTGTGAGTTGGACTCGATGCGATCCGTCGATCAAATTGTTCGTCAACACATGAAGTGTATCGGATTGCGACGGGATCGTAATAATGTCGACTGTTCCCATCCCACCCGGCGCGGAATGGTCTTGGTCAAAATTGGCAACCGCCAGCGGCATCCGCTGGGCGACACTAAATTGCCCGAGACCGATCGCCTCGAGCGGCTCAAACGACGTTGCGTGGGGAGTGGTTGTCTTGTTCCTAAAGATCGAAATGTTGCGATCGAGCAAATTACCCGTCAAGATGTCTGGATCACCATCGTTCTCGATGTCTGCCACAACAATGTCCATTGCTCCACGCGCGGTGCCGAGCGTTTGCGTCTGACTCGTAAAGGTGCCATCACCATTTCCAGTCAGAATCGAAATTGAATTCGACCCGAAGTTTGGAATCGCCAAATCGAGAGTGTCATTGGGGTCTCCGTCAAGATTTGCCGCGACCATATCCGTCGGGAATGCCCCGACGGTGTAGATTGAGGGCGAAAGCGCCAGATTACTTTGGGCGTCGCCAAAAAGAATTCGAACGTCGCCGAACGGACCATTCCCACTCGGGGAGGCATGAACGACCGCGACATCAAAATGGGTTCCGCCACCAAAACGACCGGCCACCAGCGCGACGGGAGTAACTCCCCCGGTTGAAACCGGACTCTTTGCCGAGAAGAAACCACTTTGATTGGCTAGAACCTGAACTGTATTGTCAGCTGAATTGGTAACGACAAGGTCCTGGTAATTGCTATCCCCTTGGATCGCGACCGACGCGATATCCGTCGGCTGTTGTCCCACAGCAATGTAGGTTTGAAAATTGAATCCCGTGCCGACGAAGTCATAGAGCAAAACCACATTGGATGCCAAATTGCTTGTCGCTGCGATATCGAGTCCCGTACCGGGACCATTGAACTGGCCAACCACAAGCGATGTCGGTCCGCTGCCAGTTTGCCCCAAGTCGATATCGATTTGATCGGGTAGAAATCCGCCGTTTCCGTTATTCAGCCGAATGCTGATCTTGTTGGCTTCGGCGAGAGCCAAAGCGATGTCCGGCGCGCCGTCGGAGTTGAAATCCGCGACCGCAATGGCTTGCGGATTGGCAAAGGGCTGAACTTCGTCAAATAGCGGTGTGGTCGCCAGCTGGAAATCACTTCCCAGCGGCGAGATCTGCATCCGATCTTGTCCCAACTCTGTCGAAACGGCGACGATGCTCGAACCGAGACTGTCGAGATAGTAATCGCCGAACTGGTCGGTTTGAGTGGCGGGTTCGTTCGGGTCTCGCACACCAAAATTCTGGGAATCAAGATAGACGACGATGTCTTCAAGCGGCGCTCCTTGCGCGTCAGTGATTCGTCCACTGACCGAGGAACTGGTCGATTGGCCCGTCCCGACGATTTTGCGGAAACCAAAGTCTCTGCCGCCGATGTCGCCGCCGGCCGGTAGAAAGATCTTGTAGGCCGATCCGGAAGGACCAATTGGACTTACTTGCTGCCAACCGGTTGGCGGAGCGACTGCGACGGAATACTCTCTGAAACTTGGAATCGCGCTCAGCACATAGGCGCCCTCGGCGTCCGTTGTGGTGACGGTTTCATTGGTGTCGACCATTCCGTTACGGTTGTCGTCAAGGAAAACCGTCCAGCCTTCCATGCGAGGCTCATTCGTATCCAAGGCGCCGTTCGCAACCAGGTCCTCGAACAGCACACCGTAAATCTGGCCAGGATCAGGTATCAATCCGAGGTCAAGAGTGGAATCGACGCCACCGGCCAGTACCGTGCGAGACGTCTGTGCGCTGAGCAATGGATTCGCCACAACGAAGTAGTCTCCCAGTTCATTGACGTCGCCCTCCACCAGATTGGACGCGTAAGACCAGAAGGCGATCCATCGTCCATCGTCACTGATCTTTGCGTTTGAGCTTCGACCGTTCGCCTCACTTCCATCGAACCCGACACTGACTCGCGCAGTTTCCCCGCTGATCACGTCGTGGACGAAAAGGTCTTGCAGACCATTGGTATCACCGGAGACCAGGTTCGATGACGTGGAATCGAACGCAACATAACGTCCATCTTCGTTCACTGATGGCAGAAAACTATTCCCGTCAGCGACACCTCCATCGAACGCCCGGCTGACGAGATACATGGTATCGGCAACGCGATCATGGAGATAGATTTCATCATTATCCCCACCGTCCATTTGCCCTCGGAACGCCACGAATCGACCGTCCCCACTGATTTCCGAATCCTTTGCACGCGAAAATGGCGTGCCATCGCTCTTCAGGCTAATTTGCTCGATCGTTCCGTTTTGGTGGTCGGCGACAAATACCGCCTCCGCCGCACCTGGCGTGACTAAAATGGCCTGTGAACTGAATGAGATGAGTGTTCCATCAGTACTGATGGAGTTGACGGTACTTGGATAATTCTTGTCTTCTCCCGCTGCATCAACACTCAACCGTCGAACCGTTTTTAACTGGCGATCAAACACAAAGACGTCGACTTCATTGTTGTCGTCGTTTGGAACCAGATTCGACGCAATCGAATGGAATGCGACATAGCGTCCGTCAGCACTGATCTGTGGTTTCGCACTGGATAAGTTTCCTTCTACTCCATTGTTGTCCACGCTAATCCGTTCGATGGTCTGACTGGTACGGTCAACAACAAAGACATCGGTCGACCCATTTGTATCATCGCCAACCAGGTTGGACGCCCGTGAGTTGAAGGCGACAAATCGTCCATCGGGACTGATCGAAATACCGCTGCTCGGTCCATTCCCCTCCGTTCCATCGCCACCATGGCTTACACGCTCGAAATGGTCGCTCGCACGGTCAAGTAGGAAGACATCGAAATCATCATTGCCATCGCCCGGCACGAGATCAGCCAAGGCGCTTGTCACACCGATGAATTGCCCGTCGCCGCTGATGTCAGGTCGATCCAGAACACTAAAGAAGTCTTCGTCTGAACGGATGTACGTTACTGTTGGTTGGGATACTTTCCAAAATGGAGGTGGAACGACTTCGATCTCATAGTTTCCGATTGGCAGTTGATCAAAGTCAATCAACCCGGATTCATTTGCCGTCGCAGTGTTTGGATCATCGGTCCGGGATACGGCAGTAAACACCCTTCCGTCCCCATTCCGCGCGATCACCGTGATCGCTGGAACCCCAATCTCATCGGCAGCAATCACTTGATCAGCGTTCGTGTCGGCGAACACATGTCCCGACAATTTTCCCGTTAGCGACTCGTAGGCGCCGATATCCGGATCCTTACGGGGTGATCCCAACTGATCGACGCCGCCCACGAACCTCTCGCTCCCACTGTCGATACCGACGTTTCCTTGGGTCAGTGGATGTACGGGAGGTGCACCAGCGATAGAAACCAGCGGTTGGATAAATGGTGTCACACCTACCACGTTGTCCCGGGTGACCTGGGGATCCATTCCCAACCCGGCATTGGACAGCATGGAATTGCTTAAATGAACCTGCCCGCTGACGGAGTATGGAGCTGCGTTGGTATCGACGATCGTGACCTGGCTTGCTTCAAGCGTCGTGCCGGCCGAATCAATGACCACCAAATACTCCGACGACGTTTGATCAAAAAGATAGAGGTTGTTGGCGCCACCGTGGAAAACCGTGAACGCAGCCATTGATGCGTCGCGGTTCAAGACCGGGTCATAAGCACCTCCGTCCAATGGTGATCCATCCGGAAGCACACTGAGCCGTTGAATCGAATCATTCGTCAGATCATACAGGAAGATGTCAGGTTCTACTGACCCCAATTCAAAGCTATCGTCGAGATCGCCAGCGATCAGGTCACTGGAATAGGATTCGAACGTGACAAATCGACCATCTCTACTGAGCGATGATTTCCAACTGTCTCGATTCGAAGGCGAGCCGTCCGGTGCGGAACTAAGACGTTTGATCGATTGCGTCGGTCGATCAAATACGAACACATGATGTGTGTTATAAAAAGCAACCAACTGCCCGTCAGCGCTGATCGAGGGGCCGTTGATGAACAACTGCTGAAATTCATTGCTTGGTACGCGCTGAGTCGTACGACTCACTTGATCATAAATAAAGACATCATCCTGATTGTTGGTGTCTCCTGCGACAAGATTCGAGGCGCTTGAACTGTACACAAGATAGCGTCCATCATCGCTGAGTGCCGATGATCCAACGTAGCTATCTCCATTTCCACCATTGCCGTTACTGTCGACGCTGATCCGTTCAATACTCCGCGACCGGCGGTCATACACGAACACGTCGCTATTACGATTGGTGTCGCCGAGAACGAGATTGTCAGAATTGGAAGCGAATGCGACGTACCTACCATCCGCACTGACGGATACGTCGCGCCAAAGGCCTCCCGTAACTTCGGTCCCGTCCGGTGCAAGGGAAATTCGCTCAACGGACTGGTTGTCCCAATTCAGGAGAAATACGTCGTCGGTATCATTTGTGTCGTTGGGAACCAGATTGCTGGCGTCGGATACAAAAGCAAAAAATCCATCGGTACTGATTTTCGCGCCAAGACTCGCCCTAAACTCCGGAGTCCAATCGCTGCCGAAACTGACGCGTCTGATCGTGCCGAGAGAGCGGTCACGGAGAAAGTAATCCCATTCCCCGTTGGTGTCTCCGGGAACGAGATTTTCAATGTTAGACCGGAACAAAACGTAGCGACCATCATCGCTGATTGAATACGTTTGAATGCTCCCGGGGCCAACTTCGACGCTGTCACGTTTGCCGTGGAAGATCGCGCCTAGACCTCCGGAATTGGCCGACAGCGTCGAATTGCTGAGGGTGATCATGGAATCAGAGTGGGAGTGCAGTCCGCCGCCGTGATTGTGACTGAGTGTGCTGTGTGAAATCGATCCGGAACTCGGCTCGCAAAAGAACACACCGCCGCCGAAATCGCTTTCGTTCTCTGTGATCCAGGATCGATAGAGACGCGCCGTGCCATTCCAGACTGCGACACCGCCGCCGCGCAGCGGGTCGGTGGCCGAGGCGCCGATCGCAATATTCTCCTGAATGATGGTGTCGCTAAGAGTCAGTTCTCCCGCCGAGAGAATGCCCCCACCGCCTTGACCGATTGGGGATCGACCGCCCGTGATTGTCACGCGATCCAGATTCAACCTGCCACCGGGATGTACTTTGACCACCCGATCAATTCCCACCGCGTCGATGATTGTTTCATCATTGCGGCTGCCAATGATGGTGACGGAGCCTAATACATCAAGGTCGCCTGCAGTCTCGTTCGACCAGCCGGTCTGCTGGATACTTGGTCCACAGATCAGCGAAATATCGGACCCTTGAAAAGGAGACAGTGGATCGGCCACGGACGGAATCGAAAGAGTGTAAACGCCGGACTCGAGGATGATCGTTCTCGGCTCAGGCGCCGCGGCATTGGCGGCGTTGATCGCTTCGCG
>JAGQPO010000459.1 GCA_020426665.1 Planctomycetales bacterium | reverse complement strand
AGGGTGAAGCTATAAGGGCGACACAAAATCGCGGCGTTGTGTCGCCCTCCGAGGCTTATGTTCCTAATGCCTTGTTTTCCGAGGCCTCACGACCTCGGCAGATGATCTTTCGCCCTCCGGGCTATCAATAAGCGAAACTTCAAAACTCACGCGTTCGGGCCCGCGAAAAACCAATTCACCACGCTAAGGCGCAACTTCAACGCCGACTCATTCGAGTCAGGATGGCAATCGAGATAACGAAAGTCTATTCCGAGGCGGATGCTATGGCGTGTGTTCGGCAGCGCGACCACGCGTGGGATTGGCCAGTCGCAACAGAATTCCATCGCCGCCGCCAACCAGAATGTCGTTGTCGACCGGATGGACGGCGATCGCGTATGCCCAGCCGTCCAACGCCCCCAAGTCCTGTCGCACTTGGACCGTTTCGGGATCGACCAAATACACATGCCCATCATTACAGCATGCCAGGATTTGCGTTCCATCTGGCATCCACTGGATGTCACGTGGTTGGGACGGCAATCTTGCAAACCGCACCATCCGGCCGATGGTTGGCTGCCAAAACCGTACCGTCATGTCGTCACTTGCCGACGCGATCATTGGCAATCCCGTCATGCCCGGCCGGAATCGAACGCTGCTGACCGGTTTGACGTGGATCGACAAACTGCGAATCAAGTCACCCGAGACCGGATTCCAAACCCGCAAAGATTGGTCCAGCCCGGCGGTGACCAACACGCCCTGTCGGGCGATGTAGGCGACCGACGTGACGCCCCGCGAATGCCCTTTCAGCGTCTGAACTTTTTCGCCCGAATTCACATTCCAAATCAAAACGTCATGATCCATGCCGGCCGAAGCAAGCGTTGATTCGTCTAACCAGCACACTGACATGACGGAATCAAAATGACCGGTCAACCGTTTCAGCGATTTTCCCCCAGGCCACGAAATGATTTCGACGGTTCCGTCTTCGGCCGGTGTCCCACCGGCGACCGCCAAGCGATCGCCACCGGGTGAAAAAGCCAAGTCATGTAAGTTGGGAGACGAGGATTCGATCTGCTTGATCGGCGTCAGACCGGGCCAGGCATAAACAGTGACACCGGATTGCGAACAGGCAACCACCGATTGCAAATCGGGCGAAAACGCGAGCGACGTGATCGGCGGACCCGCATTCGACACATCCACCGCGATTAAAACAATCGGAAAGAACAAGAGCGGCAATCGTTTCATCACGGTCTCGACATGCGTTGTTGCTCGGCGGATCACTTCTGTTTGCCAGCCGGGTGCCGACAATGGAGATCCCTCATCACTGTAATTGTTTTAGCAAACTATTGGACCTTGATGACGACGACGGTCATGTCATCCTGGACAGATTGCGGATAACAGTATGCTTTGACGGCCGAGATGACTTGGTTCGAAATTTCGGATGCGGATTGATCGCGATACTGATAGGCGATTTCACAAGCACGATGCATTCCGAACGGCTCTTGTTCGTCTTTTTGAGCTTCCCAAATCCCGTCACTCATCAACAACACGATCTGGCCTGTCGACACTTCAATCATCCCGTCCGCCCGATACAAATAACTTGGATCGACGCCGGTCGGGATTCCGCAGGTGGTCAAATCGGTCACCACACCATCGATATCAATCAGAAACGCCAAGTGCCCGGCGCCGACGTATTCCAATCGCATGTGCCGCGGATCAAGACGCACAAAAAACAGCGTGACGAAAAGTGATTTGAAGGTGTCTTCGCATATCCCTCGATTCGCAATCGTCATCAAATCCCCGACGTCTTCGTGCAACGCCGCACACGATCGCAGCAAACGGCGAGTCCCGACCGTGATCATCGCCGGCCCAATCCCGTGTCCGCAAACGTCCGCCAAGACGATGTCCCATTTTCCATCGCCATGGTCGATGAAATCATAAAAGTCTCCCGACGCCGACTCGGCCGAAACACTTAATCCTGCAACATCGAAACCCGCAATTTCTGGCGACGCTTTGGGAAGCAGGTGCTGCTGAATCTGTGCCGCAAAATCCACTTCTCGCTCGACGGCGCGTTGGCGATGTTCGGCCAGACGACGTTTATTTCTTTCAATCGCATACAACAACGCCCGAACCAAAGTCCGCCCATCGAGAGACGATTTGTGGACGTAATCCTGCGCCCCTAATCGCATCGCTTCGACGGCAAACCGCTCGTCATGTTCGTCGGTCAAAATGATCAGTGGTTCGTCGGGAAACAACTGATGAATCCGGCTGAACGTCTCTAGGCCCGATGAATCCGGCAGATTCAAGTCCAGCGTGATCGCATCGGGCATCACACCGTTCATCTCGCGATCGCTTTGCAATCGCTCAATCCCCTCCGCAAGTGTTGCGGCATGATGAACGGAAAATCGGCCGTCACCCATCAAACTCGATCGGACAACCAACAGGTCATCGGCAGACCCTTCGATGATCAGGACCGAATATTGTTCCGCGGCTTCGTCCAGTAATTCGTCGTGCGACAGTTGAGCGTTGATTTCCATGAATTGGCAAAGCGATATCGCCTCACGAGTCTCGCGAAGCAACGCAGTCACTCCAGGCTTTTTAGCGCGTTACTAACCGTCCCGCGGATCTCGAACACGCTTCCGTCCAGGTTCAAAACGCGAAAAACCTCACGGATGGAGTCCCGCATTCCGCACAGGTAGAGCAGCGTGTCGCGCGGCTTCAACTCGGTTTTCAGCTGAATCAAAATCCCGATCGTTTCCGAAGAACAGAAGCGAACGGAAGCAAAATTGACGATCAACCTCTTTGGATCGTATTGTTCAACCATCGCAAAGATTTCGCGTTTGGTTTGAACAAGTGACTCCATCGACAACACACTTTCATCGTGCAGATGAACGACGTGACTGCCGTCAATTTCCTGGAAATCAAACTGCTTGAACCGCGGCTGTGCCGAAGCGTTTTCCGAAACCGGTGGTTTGACAGTGCCTGCTTGCTTGTCCGCCACTGTCGCTTTGGCCGTTACATTATTTGACGCTGCAGTGTCTGCAACCGCAGCAACGGAATAGACCAGCGGAGTTGCGCGATACAAATGGTCCATGGCGGCCGCCAATTCGCGGGCCGATCCGTACCGCTGTGCCGGGTTGGCGGCCAAAGCTTTGGAAAAACATTGCTTGAACTCGCCTCCGGCATCCTCGTCCAAACCATCCAGGACCCCGTCATGGTAAAGGTCGCCAGCCGCAACGGGCGCTCGCCCCGTCAACACAAAAAAACCGATCGCTGCCAACGAATAAATATCCGATTGGGGAACCAGTTTCTCGATTGCCGATTCGCTTTCACTTTCGCGAATCTCGGGCGCGATAAAGGCACGCCGAAAAGCGGCTGATTCGTCGTCTTGCCGACAACGAAACTCAGGGGCCAACCCAAGATCAGTGATCACCGGTTCGCCACCCTTTTCAACCACGATGCTGTCTGGCGAAAGATGGCCGTGAACCAATCCGGCACCATGCATGTGACTGATAGCTAGCGCAAGTTTACCGACCAACAACGCAACCTGCTTTGGTTCGATCGCCGTGTACTGGCGTGCGAGGTCGCTCAGCAAATCACCTTCGACATAGGTCGTCGCAAG
>JAGQPO010000458.1 GCA_020426665.1 Planctomycetales bacterium | reverse complement strand
CGCGACTTCGGCCCCGAAAGCTTCATGTGCATCGCCGGCGACATCACCGACGACCAAGTGCAGACTCAGATTCAATCAAAAGTGCATTCGCTTGGCAACGTTTTAGATTTGTTAGTCAACAACGCCGGAATTGGCGGAATCGGTGCGTTCGAAGACGCCAGCCCCTCCCGATTGCGGCGCATCATGGAGGTAAATTTTTTCGCCCCCGCGGAATTGACACGGCGATTGCTGCCCGCGCTAAGGTCCAGTCGCGACGCAGTCGTTTGCAATATCAGCAGCGTGTTAGGGCACCGCGCCGTACCCGACAAATCCGAATATTGCGCCAGCAAGTTTGCGATGCACGGATGGAGCGACGCGTTGCGGTCGGAACTTGCCGGAACAAATGTGTCTGTGACACTGGTCAGCCCGAGCACGACACGCAGCGAGTTCTTTGACGCACTTGTCGAATCCGACAAATCCGTGAAATCCAACAGCATCGGCAGCTGGCCGCCCGAGCGCGTCGCCCAGGCGACCTTTCGCGCGATCCAAAATCGTCGCGCCGAATCGATCTTGAGCATCGGTGGAAAAATGCTCGTTTACGCCGACCGCATTTGCCCGCCACTGATGAACTGGCTGCTACGTAAACGCAACCACTGACAGGTACGATCAAGCGTAGTTGTCGATTGAGCTGACGATCTGGCCGACCGGATTGGCTTTTTGCGTTCGGAAATAATCCGGTGCCCATCGACTAAGCTCGATGTACATAGCGATCACAGCGATCAACAGGAACACCATGCTTAAGACCAGCATGACGGTGTAGACGCTCGGCGGCTGTTTGCCGGTATCACTCGATGGAAGTGTCGACACGGTCACCCTCCAGAATAAATCCTTGGCTGTAATCCTTCATGATCTCGGCAACCGCGCGATTAGGCGTTGTTTTAAGCACCTTTAGACGACCAATGTATCGGGCGTCGCGGGTAACTTCTAACTCGTGGCCTTCGCGAATCCCATCGTCCATTCCGATCGAAACTTCAGCCAATCCCTTGATTCGGTTGATGACCAATACGTTTCCGTTTCGTTCCGGCGGTGCACCATCCAGCGGTGCTTTGGGATCGATGCCCATGTGGTCGGCGACTTCGCGAAACCGAGTCAACTCTTTTTGCAGGTTTGCATTTCGAGTTTCCAATTCAAGCCGAACGCCGCGAGACTCGTTTAAAGTGTCTTGCAAAACCAAGGTTTGTGCGAACAACGCATCACGATCCTGTTGTTCCTTGACAACTTGCTGGCGAAGTTTTGTCGCCGTATCTGTCAGGATTTGCAACTCTTCGGCACGAATCTTGTCCAATTGCGACAAGTTTGAAAGTTCACCTTCAAGCGTGGACGCCGATTGAATCCGCAGCGACAGTTCGTCTTGAAGCTGGTCAAGTTGCGTTTGCAATGCGGCAAGGGCCGTGCGGCGGGCAACTTGCTCGCGACTTAGGTCGGCCAAAGCTTTGTCCCTGGCTTCCTGCAATTGCGAGTTCTGGTTCTCGTATGCCTCGATCGTTTCTTTGAAGCCCGACGGCCCCAACACAACGTCACGCCAATTGCGATGTGAGGCATTGACCGCCAAAGCCAACACCATAAAGGCCAAGCTGAGGAGGAAAATGATGACGGTAAACGACTTCCCAAGTAAGGTCATTTTTGGAGCTTTCCTTTGACAGGAGCGGTCCGTGCGATTTGTCGAAAGTTGTACATTCTAGGCGACAAATTGCCGGATTCATGAGCGACGATAAGCCGGGTGCCCACGGTGGATTTTCCTTGCAGAAACGTGGGATGCACCCGCATCGACCACTGATCCGCACTCCCGGAAGTATAGTTACCGCAAAAATCAACTGTCAACGAAATCGGTACGAAAAGCGCTAAACGCCCAGTTTGCCTGAACTGAACGTTAGGTTTTGGCCGAGCAGACGGAATTTGAACGGGGTATGAGGGTCGTAGGGACAACTATTTGACGGCTAACATTCGCTCCAGCGCCACCAAACTCCATTTCGCCACCTCCTCAGATACCTCAATCGTATTAACCGGGGTTCCCTCACGCAGGTTTTCCAGGGACCAACACAGGTGTGGCAAGTCGATTCGATACATCGTCGCGCACATGCAAATGACAGGACTCAGGAAGTGAATCTCCTGCTCCGGATGTTCCGCCTTGAGCCGATTCACGAGATGCAGCTCCGTACCGATGGCCCATTTCGTGCCCGCAGGGCTCTCTTTAACCGTGCGAATGATCAACCCCGTGCTGCCCGAGACGTCCGCCAAATCGTTGACCTCGCGGGGACATTCCGGGTGCACCAGAATCTTGATCCCGGGATACCGCTGGCGAAATTGCGCAACGTGCTCGGGACGGAACATCTGGTGGACGCTGCAATGGCCCTTCCACAAAATCACGCGGCTATCTTCGATCGCCCGTTCATCGTTCCCGCCCAATTCCAACTGGTACGGATCCCAGACCGGCATTTGCTGCTCAGTGATCCCCATCCCCAGAGCCGTATTTCGGCCGAGATGCTGGTCAGGAAAGAAAAACACGCGATCTCCGCGATCAAATGCCCACTCCAAGACGGCCCGGGCGTTGCTGCTGGTACAGACGATTCCCCCGTGTTTACCACAAAACGCCTTCAAACTTGCGGCGCTATTGATGTACGTCACCGGGATCACACGATCGGTATCAATGACATCGGACATGTCTTCCCAAGCGGCTTCGACCTGGTCGATCGCAGCCATGTCGGCCATCGAGCATCCGGCGGCCATGTCGGGCAAAATCACCCGCACTCGTTCGCCGTTGCGACTTTCCAGCTTCTCTGGGCGGTTCGCCAAAATATCCGCCGTTTCGGCCATGAAGTGGACACCGCAAAACACGATCGTGCGACAAGTATCGCTCGATGCAGCCATTTGTGACAACTGATAACTGTCGCCACGTAAATCAGTGTGCTCAACCACTTGGTCCTGCTGATAGTGGTGCCCCAGGATCAACAGCGTGTCTCCCAGTTCTTCCCGAACAGCGGTAATCCGACGGATCAGCTCGTCCGACTCCATCGTCTTGTAGGCCCGCAAGTCATGGGCTGCATTTGGATTGGAATCTAACGAGACGGTTGGAAGCGTAGGCGTGGTCAATGGAGAATGCCGTCGTGGAAATGAGATTCAGGACGTAAGACGTGCGGATGCCGTCATTATCACCATCGTAGCCCATTTCGCCAAGTTCAGGCGTTGCTTCGCGAGTGGACGTTTTGATCGCGGATCGATCAACGACTAATACACCAGAGCCGATTCGACTCGATAAGGTTCCAGCTTTTTTTCGCCCTGCAAGTCCGCCAGGTGAATCAGGAACGAACATCCGACGATCTCCGCTTCACAACGCTCCAACAGACGGCAACACGCCTGCATCGTTCCACCGGTTGCCAACAAGTCGTCGACGATGACCACGCGCTGGCCTGGCAGCACACCGTCGATATGGACATGCAGTTCGTCGCTGCCATATTCCAGATCGTAAGCATGTGAGTGCGTATCGAAAGGCAACTTCCCTGGCTTTCGAATCGGAACAAAACCTACGCCCAACTGCTGGGCCATCGGACCGGCAAAGATAAACCCTCGAGCCTCGGCAGCCGCAATCACGTCAATCTTCTGCCCGGCAAATGGAGCCGCCATCGCTTCGGTCGCCGCCTTAAACGCAGTCGGATCCAATAACAACGGCGCGATGTCTCGGTACAGAATCCCAGGTTTTGGGAAATCAGGGATGTCGCGGACGAACCGCTTTAAATCGATCGGCATGATGTATTCTCAGGGTGCACCGCGTCGACGCGGTCGCTCAATCGTTGTTTGAAATTCCGCTGGTTGCCATCCGGCTGGACGCAATCAGATCGCGGTGGTAATACCACAACCGATGCAACCAGACAAACAAGAATCCGTTTGCCATGATGGAGCAGAGTAAAAAGATATTGACCCAGGGATTCGCTTTCCCGGTCGCCTTGGCCGCACCGCCGATGGCCGTCTGGTCCGCATCCTGCATCAATCCCGAATTCGAAGATGATCCGGCCAAGCTGCCTCCCGGCGGGCGTTGCCCCCCGGTGATAGAGCTGGGGTCGGGATACGCGCCGGTTGATTGCCCTGGGGCACCTTGAATGCCGCGAAATCCGGCCGCCGCAATTCGATCCGATGGACTTGATGGAACTTGGGTCAGTTTCGACCGTTCCAGCGCAGCCTGCTCCAAACGAAGCTGCTCCATTTGTTCTTTCAGTTTCTTTCCATAGGTCAATTCAAATTTGGTCGCTTCATCGACGGGACGAAGGTTGTCGTCCAAAACGTTTCCGTCGGCATCAATTTTGTTTCCAAACGCATCGTACGCCTGCACCTTTCGGCCACCGGTTGCTGCAGGCTGTGACACGGATTGCGGTGGCGGGTTAATTGTCCCGGCGCTTGCGTAGCGTGGATCGGCACCGGCGACGTCGCGCTGAGTGCGAGATTGACCTTGGTATGGTGTGTCGAGCGACGAAGGCAAATTGAATCCAGTTGTTCCGCTCGCACCGTCGCCGCGCGACCAAAGATTGCCAGCGTACGTTCCCGATGTGCCCGCATTGGAATTCGCGGCGGTCGCATACGACGCCAAATTCCCCTGCGTGGCGGAGTTCTGGTTTGATCCGTACGGGTTCGATGCATACTGGTTTGCCTGAGCCTTCTTGGCTTGGTCCTCTTGATACATCGCGTAAAGGCTGTCAACGAACGCCTGGTCGCTCATCCGCGAATCGTTTGAAGCGACACCGAAGTACTCGCCCAACGCTGCGATCTGCTTGTACGTCCAATTTGGCGGTAAAGTTGCCCCGGCGCTTGCTGTGACTCCACCTGGCATCCCTAGCGCAGAACGATTTGCGTTGCCTGATGCAGCAGCCGATGGATTGGCATAGGTGTTTGGCATCCCCAAGTTTTGTTGCGCGGTTCCGAACGCTTGCGTCTGGGAATTGGCTTGAGTGTTTGCATTGTTGGCCGCGTTGTTGGCCGCGTTGAAAACCGAAAAATCAAAGTTTGCCTCTGCTGCGGTCTTGGGTCCATAGACAGGAGAGCTAGTGGCGCTGGTGCTCATATTACGAGCAAACTCGCTTCCGAAGGTCCCTCCGGTTGCAGTCGCCGCATTCGCCGGCGACCGCGTCGGCAATGTGATGCCGTCGGGCAAACTGCCGAACCCAGAGGAGTTCCCGGCCTGTGCGGATCGCTGACTCGCGGACGCGCCACCTTGATTCTCAGCTAGCCGAGCCCTCAATTGAGCTTCCGGACTGAGTGGATCCTCGGTCGCGCCAACGGTTGCGACTGTACCGGCCGATCCGCCGCTGCGTAGATTGTTGTTACGTAAATCATTCTGCAGCCCCGAATACGCCGGGCTACTCGCGGTATTCCCGGCCGATTGTCCGCTGGCACCGTATTGTCCAACCGCGCTGTATTGTCCGTTCGCGTTGTAAGGGGCCGTCGACGGCCTTCCACGCTGGGCCGCCGCGTCGGTCAACCATGAATTGTCGCGTGCCGTCGTTGGGTCGGTTGTCGGTCCGCCTGGACGCGTACTAGCCCGCTGCACATCTCCCGCACTCGTAAACTCAGGCAATCCGAGCGATCGGGAAGCTGAATTTGCGGCATTTCTAGCCTGATCTGCAGCAGCAGCGGCTGTATCACCAAATGCATTCGTGATTGATTTGGGAATCTCAAAACCTCCAGCCGGCCCCTGGGCCAAGGCGGTTCCCAAAATCAAAACATAGACGGCTGCGGCGACCATCAAATATCGAATGGCTTCGCGCATGACATTCTTCCCTGAACAATCGATTGGACATCAAATCCGTTTCACGCCCGTATCATGAACTTCCGAAACCAACGTTTTTTCGGCTAAAACGCATTCCGGGCGCGTGTTTCATGCAACAGAGTAACGCGAGTAACTCTTTGAGGTAAAGAGAGGTTTCACGCGACGTGCTTTGCTGCAATGATTTCAAAAGGGACTGCCGTGTGTTCCAGTACGTTCCCATGCGTTCACGTGACACTTTTCATGCAACGAGAGAAGACTCGATGATAGCCAAGCAAATCACCTGCATTGCCCTGCTTGCGTTATTCGTCGGATGCCAACCCAACAGCGATCCTTCCTCCGGTGAACCAATCCACAATGGTTCGGCATCCAGCGGCGCCGTTCCGGTCAAGGTTCAGTTGAACTGGAAACCAGAGTCAGAGCACGGAGGACTATACCAGGCACTCGCCGAGGGTGCCTATCAAAAGGCGGGGATCGACGTCACGATTCAGCCTGGGGGGCCCGCCGCCCCGATCGGACCGGAACTTGAATTGGGACGATCGCAATTTGCAATCGCCAATGCCGACGATGTGATCATTTTTCGTCAACAGGGAATGGATGTCGTCGCAGTGATGGCAGCGATGCAGAACCACCCCCGTTGCATCCTGGCCCGACAAGATAGTGGGGTCAAATCGTTTGCGGACATGAAAGGTAAAACGCTTCAAGTCCAACCGGGACGAGCCTTTGTCGAATTCATGCGCGCCAAAGGGTTACTCGACGGCGTGAAAGAGGTCCCGTATCACGGCAGCATCGCGTCGTTGATCGGCGACCCAAACATTTTGATCCAGGCGTACAGCTGCGCTGAACCTCTGCTGGCCCAACAACAAGGCGTTGCGGTCAACACCTTGATGGTCAGTGACCTGGGATACAACCCCTATTCAAGTGTGCTGGTGACAACTGGGAATTTGATCAAGGAGAATCCCGAACTCGTAAAAACGTTCGTCGACGTCACCCGACAGGGCTGGCGAGATTACTTGACCGACGGACAAAAAGGGAACGCGGCGATCTTGCGGGTAAACCAGGAAGGAATGACGGCAGAAGCACTTGAATTCGGCGCCGCGGCCATGCGAGATCTGGCGATGCCCGATAAAGCATCGATCGACTCGGTCGGAATGATGAATGCGGAACGCTGGAACCAGCTTTTTCAGCAGCTGGAAAAGTTAAACCTGGTCGATTCGAAAACCGTTTCCGCCGACGACTGCTACACGCTGGACTTTCTGTAACGGAACTCGTCAAGAGTTTCGCGGTGGAGTCAGTTTTCCGCAGCAGCTTGATTTTCGGACAGGCAGCGTAGCGGAAGGCGTCAAGACTTCCATGAATGGTTGGGCGGATCGAAACTCTTGACGAGTTCCGCCACCCGGAAATCAAGCTGCAAAGAAGCACCAGGAATCTTCGAAAGTCTTGACGACTTCCGCTACGATCAAAACCCTAATTCTCGGGTGGAACAAAGTACTATTGTGCCATCACACCGACGTCCCAATCGACGTTCCAGTCTCGACCGTTGTAAACCTTGTCGTGAAGCCTTTCGAGGTCGTCGGGGCGAGCGACGTAACCACGGACTGACAACCGCTCCACGTCCTCTAGGGGTGGGGCTTGATAGGAAATGATCACAAGTTCAAATTCCGCGCGAGACCGAAGTTCGGACTCCAATCGATTTGCATCTCTAATTCGGCGCTGGATTTGGTGCATCCCCTTGCGATAGGAATCGGCCCCAACCAGCAATCCCAAAAGCACTGCGACTGCAATCACAGCGTACGAAATGCGTCGCTCTCGACGTCGCGCTTTCTTGCCTCGCAAAATCAGACGAGCCTTGGCGTAAACCGCGATCCCAAAAAACGCGCCAAAACCCAATGCACCCAGCGGTCCAAACAGGTAGTAACCGATACCGACCAGCACCCAAATGATCACTGCAGCAACAATGACGGTGGTTCGACGGTAGGGAACAGGTCGCATCAATTGATCAGCTCATCTCGTTCTGGAATAAGCAGACACCCCACTGATAGCCGAGCAAGGCCCCGTCAGCAGGGGTGTCCGGTTCGGATCGATAGGGATCCGTCGAGTGGAGAACGCGTAACTAGCATCCCTCAGCCGCAGCGCCAGACAAGAAAATCGCAAAAAGTTTTCGCGAAACGCTAAAAGATAAAGCGAACCGCACCGATTCGATGAGTTTTGCGGGGAAGGTCGTCGTTGATCGCTCCTGCGATCAAAACGTTCTGATCGCGAGAGCGATCAATCACAAATTCGGCCCCTACTCAGCGGCCGAGATAGGCGTCGATCTGTTCGGCCTTGCGAAGCAAATACGGAATATGCTGTTCGGTGGTTTTCACCAACCGAGAAAGCTGTCGAAGTTGTTCACTGAACTCGCCGGCGAACTTGCGTTGCTGCTCGTCGCGCCATGTCTGTTCCAATTGATTCATCTGTGTACCCAGCGCCGTCGACCGTTCCTTTAGCTCTTCGACGAATCGGTGCAGGTGTGAGGCGAACTGCCTTAGTTGCTCTGGGTCGACAACAGCTTGGTTCATGGCTTAAGCCTTGTTTGTGGAGGGTGCGGAGGCCTGTTCAAGACGACTCAAATGTGCGCGATACTGTTGCCCGGTTGCATCGAGAGAGAACTTGTCGGCCAGATTGCAAAGGAGCTTCAAACTTGCCAAACGCAACGGTTCGGGCGCGACAACGGCGCGCCGCAACGCGACCGCGCGAAGCTCCTTCATCGCTGCGAGATCTTGAGAAAGCGCGAGCAAACATTTTGCCCGAAGAAAGTGGGCCTGGGGAGCAAATTCATCCAGTTCCAATAACCGGCCCGCATCGGCAAACGACTCTTCAAACGCCTCCGCATCAAATTGTGCTTCGGCCATTGCCATCCGCAATGCGGTTTGTGATGGATCTCGCTCGAGTCGCGCCTGACAAACTTCGATCCGGCGCATCGCCCAATCACTGCGACTTCGATCTAATTCTCGGTCGGCTTCCGGTGTTTTCAATCGCGCCGCCAAATCGCTTACTTCGCGATACTGTTGTAACGACCTGGCCAGAATCGCCTCTTCCAGTTGAAAGCGGACGCTCTCTTCATCGGGAAAAATCTGCGAGGCCTGTTTCAGCAAACGCTTGGCTTCCAGCGGTCGTTGCTCTTGCCGATAGATTGCTGCCAACTCCAGAAACCCTTCCAGATCGGTCGGGTTGGCTTTCAACTTGTGCTCAAGTTCTTGCCTGCGTTCCAAGTGAACGACGGCTCGAGCTTCGCCTTCCGTCTCACTCAAATCCCGGTCAGGATCGGCAACGTTTTTCCTGAGCAATTCGTCGGGGCTGACCGGTCGCCAACGACCACCTTCAAGTGGACTCAGGTCCGGGTTTCCCATGTCCACGATCTTATCTTGGCCGTCCGGTTGATCCCCGTCGCTGGCAGTCTGATTCAATTCGGATTCGGGCATCGGTTGTTACGCGGCGTTTGAAAAGGTGTACGCGGCGCTGTGCCACGTGCGCTCCAGTGTGAACGCAAACGCGGCATGATGCAAATCGGTCACTTCCCCGCAAGAGGTGGAAATGACCAAAACGTTTTCCACATCGAGCCAGCCGGTGGTTTTGATCACCAGGGCGAGCGGATGTAGTAGTACCCGAATTGGTCCGTGTGACTTGGCCAAGCCGGGGTCGGGCGAAACGCACCGGTTGGTGCCGCACCCATACCGGGTGCACTGCGTCCGAATTGGTGGTGAATCGGGTGCGACAGGTTTTGGCTGACGCCCCACGAATAGCTGGTTTGCATGTGGGAATTTGGTGGAACAACCACGGCCAAGGGCTGGCCCCAGCTTTGGTGGTAGTATCCGCCATGCCACGGTCGGTCCATGGCAAAGTTTTGTGACCAAACTTGCGTCCAGGCGCGTGGCCCCGCAGCGGTGGCATCGGATTGCGAGGCAACCTGGAAAGTCGCTACGCATGCGATCAATAGAATCAGCTTACGCATGTGAATTGTCTCGAATATTTGGGTGTGGTGAAGATGAATCTGTCCAAGGGCGTCTAGTGCTTCGTCAACGTTTGATTTT
>JAGQPO010000457.1 GCA_020426665.1 Planctomycetales bacterium | reverse complement strand
AAGGGGTGGTCGTGGCACTTGTTGCAATTGAAGCGAATTCCCAAGAACAGGTGCGTCGTGTTCTCCATCGTGCTTTCGGGATCCCGCAGGACTTTGAAATAGCTGGCCGCCGGATTGTCTTTGTTCGATCCGGTGGCGGTCAAAATCTGGCGAGCGAATTGATCGTAAGGCCTGTTTTCAACCACCGCGTTTCGGATCCATTCGCGAAAGCTTGTGCTGCCTTCGACGCCTAAGAACTTGCGGTTGACTTGCAGCAGATCGGCCCACTTGTTGGTCCAGAAATCGACGTATTCGTCGCTGCCGAGTAATTGGTCAATCACTCGCGAGCGTTTCTCGCGCGTAGGGGAGTCATCGGCCAGGAAGGCGCGCACCTGATCGCTGGTCGGCGGCATGCCGGTCAAATCAAGTGTTACACGGCGCAAGAATGACGCATCGTCACACAATTCACTCGGCTGAACTTTGACGCGTCGCCATTTTGCGGCGACCAGCTCGTCGATCCGGCTCCAAGATTCGTAGTCTTTCTCTTCATAGCCTTCGCGGTCACCCATCACCGTCAATGTTGTCGCCGCATAGTTGCCTTCGTATCGCGCCAGGATGGCGGCCTCGCCGCGCCGAACGGCGGTCAACAACCCACCGCCGCCGGCCGTTGCGACTTCCGTGTTTCCACTTTCGATGAATGCTTCACGGGTAACATCACGAGAACTTCCGTCGGCGTAATGTGCGATCAATCGAACCTGTTGATCGCCACCGATGGATTGGACCACCGGATTCTGTGGATAGATCTCCAAACGTGCGACGCGTGCAGATTCAAGATTCAATTGGCTGCCGTCTGCGATCCAACGCCGAAGGATCGCGTGGTAGGGGTCGCCATCGACCATCAATGCTCCGCCTTGGTGTGGTGTCAGTCCAAGCGGTTTGCGGAGCATCAGCGACTGTTCGGGTGCGGCGCGATTGATGCGGCGAGCGGCAAGGTCATCCGTCAGTGCTCGCAAATCATAGATCGGGTCGTAACCGCGAAGCGATAGTTTGAACCCGGCTTTGCCTTTTTGAGCACCGTGGCATGTTCCTTGGTTGCAACCGAGTCGGCTGAGGACCGGGTTGACGTCTTGTACAAAGTCGACCGCTCCCGGTGCATCGGATTCACCAGTGCCAGCGAATTTGACATCGACGGCAACGGAAGTTCGGTGGTTGCCTAGTTTGATGTCCACCTGGCCCTGGCCTTCGGCGGTGGGACCGATTAATCCGGATCCGTTAGCGACGACCCCGGCCGGTGTTTCGAAGGAGCAAGCTCTGGTGACGTCGATCGATTCACCCGAGGTCGTCTTGGCCGTCACCACCAGTTGGGCGTAGGCGTACGGTGAATGGAGTCCGACGGATTGTGGGTGGACTTCAATTTGCTCGATCGTCGACGCGTCTACTTCGTTGCGTTTAACTGGTTTCAACGTCCCCATCCAAGTAGCGGCATCGAACGAAGCGGCAACGGCGTGCTGCGATTGATCGGAAACCTTCAGGGCTTGAAATAAATCGAAGGAGTTTGAAATCTGTCCCTCGGCCGCTAGCCGTCGAATCACTCCGTCGGTGGCTGCGATGACGAGCGAATGATCAGGCGCAAATGAAATGGCATATGCCGCGGCATCATCCAAGTGAAATTCGGCCAGCTGCTTGATTTCCGCCTTTCGATATTCGTCGACTTTCTTGTTTTCTTCGGCGGACCGATCGGCGACACGTTTTGCCAAAATCTTTTTCAGATCACCCGTTAACGTTCCGTCAAAGTCATAGGCCCAGACACGGATTTCGGATTTGCCGTCCAAGGTTGCTGCGGCAGCGATTCTGGTGGCGTCGGCGTTGATCGCGACGCTGAAGATTCGACCTTTGATCGCGGGCATGTTGCGAATCAAGTTTGCGTCGTCGCCAATCTTTCGCGCCGTCTCACGAAAGATGCGATAGACCTTCGCGACTCCGTCGGCACCACCGACCACAATTTGGTTCTCGGTCGGGTGCATCGCGACGCTACTCAATCCTCCCGAGAGAGCACCGGGCGTGATCGACGTGATGTTGTCGATGAATCGTTCCGTTTCGACTTCCGTCAACTTGCACGACATATCGCGTGCCACGGAAACGATGTGCGTTCCATCCGGCGTGAACGCAACGTCACGGATCCAATCGTCGTGGGCGCCCTGAAACAGGACCTGTTGTCCGGTCTTTGTGTCGATCGCTCGGACGACGTTGTCCGATGCTCCGAAAGCCAGCTTTTCGGAATCCGGCGACCATCCGGCCCCGGACAGGCAGTCATAGGTGAAACGCACTGACAACTGGAGTTGGCCGTTGGTTGGATCCCAGATTTGGACTTCACCTTCGGCTCCCGGCGTGCCTCCGACTGCGGCCAGTCGGGTTCCATCCGGGTTGTATCGGACGGAGTTGATTCGGGGGCTCATTCCGATCAGCCGCTTTTCGATGGCTCCGCTTTGCGAGTTGACCAGTAGGACTTCGTTGTAACCTGCGACGGCGATTTGATTGCCGTCGGGTGAAACATCGATCGAAGGGATCGATGGAGCTTCGTTGTATTGCGGTGGGTTCTGGTCGTTGAACTGGGATGTCGAGTTGTCGGGAGAGTCATCGATTGCACCTTCGGTAATCCAACGTCGGATCAGTTCGACTTCGGTGTCGCTGATCGGCTTAGCAGGTGGCTTGGGCATTTCGGCCACGCCGTCGACGGCAGTGATCTGGCTGACCAGATTGCTTTCGTCCGGCTTGCCCGGAACGATAGCCGGTTCGCCCGTTTCTCCTCCGCTGACGAGACCTTGGAAGTCCGTCATCCGATAGCTGCCCAATTGTTTGGCGCCCTGGTGGCATCCGTAGCAGTTGCGGCGGAAGATCGGCTGGATGTGTTTGACAAAACTGACGGGAGCCTCAGCCGACGGCTCGGGCTTCGTTTCGTTCAGTTGGTCATCTGCCGAAGCGAACGAAACCACTAGGCAAACACACACAAGAGCCATCAGGTTGGCTCGGCGGCTGATGTATCGAGTTTTCACGATGGATACCTGGGGAGCAATGCTCGTCGGTTCCAAAGAGACGATGCCGATGACCTGTTCAATCAGTTGATCCACTTGTGGACGGACCAAATGAATCGTATCGGAACCGGAAAGTCTCGCGGAACGTTCATTTCTGACGAAGGCCAGTCCAACACGACAAGCGACGGACCGGGATCACGAAGCTCTTGGTGAAGGTAGCCCAGGAAGGGGCAGGCGGGAGCGGTGACCGTCAATAATGCAAGCCTCCGCTCCCTAAAGGGTACCGTCAGTGGGCCGAATCGTCAACTTCCGAGGGGCCAAATGGAGTGGTTCGCCACCCGAATGGCAGTGAATTTAGTGACATTTGTCGTTCCGCCCGGAAATGAATTCGATTGGCGCGTGACAGACGGCGATTCGCGGTTGAAGCGTAGGAACCCGTGGTTCACCGTCGTGAGAAAGGTCAACGCGTTGTTTGGATGTGGTCGAGTCCACAAAGTTACAGGCGAGGCACCTGCCCGTGCGAAAGCTTGAATTTAATTCAGTCACGGTAGTTCGCGAGTGTCGGCCGACGGTCCGGCGTTTTTGTTTGGCGTAGGGCCGGCGAAAAGTCACTGACCCGTGGAAGCGTCGTTTGATATCAGCCGTATCGCGCCAGCGTACGGGCATCGATCGGTGCGCGCTGCATGCGGCCCGAACGCTCGCG
>JAGQPO010000456.1 GCA_020426665.1 Planctomycetales bacterium | reverse complement strand
TGGTTGGTTTTGGCGCTGCTAGAGCATTTTCAAGTTTCTTGTAGTTTGTCGCCGACCTCTCCGAGGTCGGCGCAACCGGCCACGGAGTGTCCGGCGACATTCCAAGCCATTTTTAAGATCGCTCTGGTCTTGATGACGTTGACGAGTTGGTTGACCGGCGACGCAGTTTCCGGCGACGGTCAAACGGTCAACGAAGTAGCAACCGATGGTGCTTGGTCCAAAGCGGAACTGGAAAAGGCTCGTCAATACAGTGAGACGATCGATACTGCGGCAGTCGTGATCTTGCACCGCGGCGAGGTCGTCGACGAATGGGGGCCGGTCGCCATGCCGTTGATGTGCCACAGTGTTCGAAAAAGTTTGTTATCGGCGCTGTATGGAAATCATGTTTCCTCTGGAGCGATCGATCTTGGCTGGACTCTGGAACGATTGGGCATCGACGACAACGAGCCGTCTTTGTCAACAAAAGAGCGGACGGCGACGGTCGGCGATTTATTGAAAGCTCGGTCGGGCGTTTATCACCCGGCTCTCTATGAAACCGCTGCGATGGCCGCAAAGCGTCCTAAACGACACAGCCATGACCCGAATACGTTCTGGTACTACAACAATTGGGATTTTAATGCAGCGTGCACGATCTTTGAAAACGCGACCGGACGAAGTGTTTATGAAGAGTTCGATAACGTAATCGCGCGACCGCTGGGAATGCAGGACTTTCGACGGGAGCGGGACACCGGATATGTCGCGGGAAAAGATTCCGTTCACCCGGCATACCCGTTCCGGTTAAGTACTCGTGATTTGGCCAAGTTCGGTCAATTGATGTTGCAAGGCGGGCGTTGGAATGAACGTCAATTGATCCCCGAGGACTGGGTCCGTGAAAGTACAGCTTCCTACTCGGACACGGGGGATTCCGGTGGTTACGGTTACATGTGGTGGGTGGAAACTGAAGGCCGACACTTTCCCGGTGTGAAATTGCCGGAAGGATCGTTCTCCGCGAGAGGGTTTCGCGGGCAATACCTGTTGATTATTCCCCGCTGGGCTTTGGTGATCTGTCATCGCGTGAACTCGTTCCAAAATGGAACCACCGTATCAAAGGCAGAATTTGGAACGCTGCTGACAATGATCCTCGCCGCGCGACCGGATTTGCCCCAGACGGAAGTAAACGACGGTAATCCACTTCTTCCCAAACAAGATCTGTCGCAGCGAAGGGCGGTGTCTCCGTCTGTGGACTTGGTGATTCGCAATGCCGGAATTGTCGATGGAACCGGGAAAGCAGTTTTTCAAAGCGATCTGGTGGTCGACGGCGGTGTGATTCGATCTGTAGGGCCGTCAGGCGACGTTGTTGCAGATCGGACGATTGACGCGAGCGGCAAGCTGGTTGCGCCCGGGTTCATTGATCTGCATTCGCATGCCGAACAGGGACTAGTCTCTGAGGATCCGGCACGGCGGAGTGCGCCGAATCTGATCACACAAGGAATCACCACCGCGGTTGTCAACCAGGACGGAGGCGGTCCGATTGACATCGCAGCGCAACGAAAGGAAATGCTGTTTCGCGGGATCGGAATGAACGTCGTCCAGTGCATCGGACACGGCACCATCCGCCAGGCGGTGATGGGCGATGATCACCAACGTCCGGCGACCGACCAAGAAATTGATCAGATGAAAACACACTTGCAAACGGCCTTCGATGACGGCGCGTTCGGATTGTCGGCGGGATTGGAATATGTGCCGGGGCGTTGGAGTCGTCCCTATGAAATGGAATGTTTGGCAGCAACCGTCGCCGAAGCAGGTGGTGTGTACATCGTTCACGAACGAAGTTCGGGTAGTCGACCGATGTGGTTTTTGCCCAGCCGTGACTCGCAAAGCCAGCCATCGATGATGGACAACCTAAGAGAACTGATTGAAATCACCGCGAAAACAAAGGTGACAGCGGTCGCCACCCACATCAAGGCTCGTGGAACAGATTACTGGGGTTCCGCACACGAGATGAATGAATTGATCCGAAAAGCTCGAGCGTCGGGGCTTTCGATTTATGCGGACCAGTATCCCTACAACACAAGTGGTACCGATGGACGAATCGTATTGATTCCAAGTTGGGTTTACACAACCGATCAAGTCGAGGGCGGCGATGACAAAGCCGATCCGGCAGCACAGCTTGAATCAGTCTTGTCCGATGAAGTCCGGTCGACGGAATTGCGAGACGATATCGAATACGAAATCATGCGTCGTGGCGGCGCGGAACAGATTTTGATCGTTGAACATCCGGACGCAAAGTTAATTGGAAAAACGTTGCAGAATCTGGCCGAAGAAATCGATGTGGAACCGGTCGACGCGGTGATCGCGTTACAGAGAGCGGGCGATCGCAAACGGCGCGGAGGCGCCAGACTGAGAGCGTTTTCGATGTCCGAGCAAGACGTCGAGGCGTTTGCCGCAACCGATTGGACGGCAACATCCAGTGACGCACAAATCACGCTTCCCACCGACGGTTACGTTCATCCGAGATTCTACGGCGCCTTTCCACGCAAGATTCGCCATTACGCCATCGATCGCGAATTGATGACGATCGAACAGGCGGTTCGCCTTTCGACATCGTTGCCTGCGCAGATCTTAAAACTCGAAAATCGCGGTGTGATTCGCGAGGGCGCGGTCGCCGATCTTGTTATCTTTGACCCGAATCGAATTCGTGACAGGGCAGACGCCTTGAATCCGCACCAGTACTCCGAAGGTATCGAAGTCGTGATGCTGGGTGGAAAGATTGTCGTCCAAGACGAACAATGGCTGGGCAATCTCGTTGGCAATGTGCTGGTGAAAAATCAGACGGAAAAATAGAATGAAAAATTCAACACAGCTACTTTGTTTCCTGACGCTGACGATCGGATTTGTCTGCGGACCCAGCCATGCGGAAGACTTGCAATCTGTCGATGTCAAAATCGAACAGGTGATTTCGCAGGTGATGCAACAGAACGGGATTCCCGGCCTATCGATTGCCGCGGCAAAGGACAATCAGTTGATCTTTGCAGAAGGATTTGGGCTGGCCAATGTTGAACACGTAATCCCCGCGACAGCAGACACTCGCTATCGAACAGCATCGATTGCGAAATCGATAACGGCCGTTGCGGCCCTGTCCTTGTGTGACCAAGGCAAATTGGATCTGGATGCCGAGGTCCAGAAATACTGCGCCGAATATCCCAAAAAGCAATGGCCGGTGACGACGCGGCAGTTGCTGGGACACCTTGCCGGGGTCCGCCACTACAAGAAGAACGGCGAAAGTACATCAACGCAAAAGTATTTCTCACTCGGCTCGGCGCTGCAGACGTTTCGCGACGATGAACTTTTGCACGAACCGGGCACTAAGTACCACTACACGACGTTCGGATTCAATTTGGTTGGATCAGTCATCGAAGGAGCCAGTCACCAGGCCTTCGAAGATCTTTTGCAGGAACGTATTTTCGATCCGGCAAAAATGACGCGAACGCTCGCCGACGACCAACACCATGTCATCACCGGGCGAGCCGGCGGATACATTCGCCCCAATGATTCTCAACTCCGGGCTTTTCCCAGCGACCATGACTTCGTTGCCGGTGAACTCTATAACGCGCCAATGCACGACACCAGCATGAAGATTCCCGGCGGCGGGCTACTTTCCACGGCGCCGGATTTGGTCCGTTTCGCCGTCGCACTAAATACCGGCGAATTGGTAAGCCGACAAGCCTGCCAGGCGATGTGGACATCGCAAAAGACCAGCGACGGAAAAGAAATCGGTTACGGAATGGGGTGGCGGGTCGGCAAACATGCAGCCCGGAAGATCGTTTCACACACGGGCGGCCAATCGGGTACTTCGACCGTGCTTGTTCTGGTTCCTGAAACCGGGACCGCTGTTGCGATCATGTGCAATTTACAGCACGTCCAGTTGACCGCTGCGGCATTGATGATTGTTGATGCATTGCAGACACGCAAGGAAACGGATTACGCCGACGCAATCCGGAAACTGGACGATGTGGTCGGCCGAGAAGTCCGGCAGAAAGCACTGCCGGCGTTTTCAATTTCACTGGTCGATGGTGACCGCGCGGTTTGGTCAAAAGGATACGGATTCCAGGACGCCGCACAAACCATTCCAGCGACGTCGGATACGATTTACCGGGTCGGGTCGGTTTCAAAGCTGTTCACGGACATTGCCGTGATGCAACAAGTCGAAGCCGGTAAATTGGACTTGGACGTTCCGGTGCAGACTTATTTGCCCGACTTTGCTCCGACGAATCCCTTCAAAGTTCCGATCACGTTGCGGCAATTAATGTCACATCGTTCCGGATTGGTTCGCGAGTCGCCGATCGGCAACTATTTTGATCCGACGGAGCCAACATTGGACGAAACCGTCGCCAGTTTGAACCAGACGACGCTTGTCTATCCACCGAACACAAAAACAAAATACTCCAACGCGGCAATCGCAGTTGTCGGCGCGGTACTGGAGCGATCGTTTGACCAGCCGCATGCGCAACGCGTGAAAACGTCAATCCTTGAACCGCTGGAGATGGGCGATAGCAGTTTTTTATTGACCGAGTCAGTCCGGAAAAAACTGGCGACGGGGTGGATGCGCACTGAATACGGACCGCGATTCGAAGCGCCGGAGTTTTTGTTGGGAACGGGGCCGGCGGGGAACATGTATTCAAGCGTAGCCGACCTGGCAAAATTTTTGCGGTGGATGTTCGATTCGGGAGCGGCCAAGAGCGGGAAAATCATCGACCCTGAAACGTATCGGTTGATGACAACGCCCGTAAAAAATGCGGAAGGCAAGGACGAGGGGTTTGGGATCGGTTTTCACATTCAAGATTTGGACGGTGAAACGAAAATCGGACACGGCGGCGCGGTCTATGGATTTTCGACACAGCTGGAGGCCTTGCCGGGGCGTGAGCTTGGCGTGGCGGCCGTAGCATCACTTGACGGCAGTAACGGTGTTGTGAGGCGATTGGCCGATTATTCGTTGCGTCTGATGATCGCGTCACAGGACGGAAAGCCGTTGCCAGAGTATGAGTTCACAACAGAAATCGCACCGGAGCGCGCAAAGCAGTTGGTCGGAACCTATCACGCGGCCGACGACGACCGCTTTGCCCGTATCAACGAACTTGATGGCGACGTCACGCTGCGGATCGGGTCATACCAATACACGTTGCGGTCCGACATGAAGGGCGAATCGTATTTGACGGACGATCCAAGTGGATTCGGAATTCGTGTCGCGCGAGAATCGGCGGACCGGATTTCGATCGACGGAAAAGCGTTTGATCGAGTGCCCGATGCTCCGCCGGATGCGATACCCCCGCACTGGTCGGGATTGATCGGCGAATACGGTTGGGATCACAACACGTTGTTTATCTTGGAAGATCAAGGCAAGTTGTACGCACTGATCGAATGGTTCTATTATTACCCGTTAACGCAGGTCGACGAGGATACGTACCTGTTTCCCGATTACGGGTTGTACCACGGCGAAGGTTTGAAGTTTTCCCGCGCGCCCGATGGCGTCGCCACAAAGGTTATCGCGGCGGAAGTCGATTTCCGACGTCGTGAAGTCGGCACAAAGAACGGCGAGACGTTCAAAATCGAACCGGTGAAGCCGGTCGATGATTTGAGATCGGCGGCGATGGCGGCGAAACCGCCTGCGGAAACGGGCGAGTTCTTTGAAACGGACTTGGTCGACGTCGCAGCACTTGACCCGACGATCAAATTGGACATTCGTTACGCTACGACAAATAACTTCACCGGTGCGGTTTTCTACAAACAACCTCGGTCCTTTATGCAGCGGGACGCTGCTACGGCGGTCGTGCGTGCCAATCAGCGTTTAAAAGAACGCGGACTCGGGTTACTGATTCATGACGCCTACCGCCCCTGGCACGTGACGAAAATGTTTTGGGATGCGACGCCCGGCGAGTTCAAAGACTTTGTTGCCAACCCGGCCAACGGGTCGCGGCACAATCGAGGTTGTGCGGTCGACATCACGCTGTACGACTTGCAGACCGGTTTGCCGATTCAAATGGTGGCCGGTTACGACGAGTTCTCGTCGCGTTCGTTTCCCGAATATCCGGGCGGAACGTCACGCCAGAGATGGTATCGCGACTTGCTTCGCGCGACGATGCAAGCCGAAGGATTCACCGTTTATGAATTTGAGTGGTGGCATTTTGATTACAAAGATTGGAAACATTATCGAATCGGAAATCTGACCTTCGAAGAAATCGGAAAGTAATATGTTGCGATTCGCCTTCGCCCTGGTCGTAATCGTCGTGACTCAGGCAGCCGCCGCGGAAACGCCGCGCTACGTTGTTACAGAACCGCCGGCGGAGTTGGGGCTTGCGCCGGTTTACACCAAATACGTCAGTGCCGATGGATATCCGATCGTCTCATCGTCCGCGGTCAGCGATTACGCACTCAAAGAAGCGGCCTACCTGATTGATCTGATGCTGGCCAAACGACCCGATGTTCGTCGGGCGATGATTAACAGCGGTTCGCGAATGGTCGTGATGGCACACAACGAGTTCACGACGGACATACCGGAACATTCACATTTACAGCCCAAGGATTATTGGGACCGTCGTGCGCGGGGATTGGGAGGTTCACGACGAGACCCGTGTTGCTCGTGTGGCGAAGAAAATTTACTTGGGTTCGAAGGAGATCCGTACCACCAAGAATCGATTTTGATCCATGAATTCGCCCATAACATTCATCTTCGTGGACTCGTCGAATTGGACCCCACGTTTGACGATCGGTTGAAACAGGCCTACCAGCGGGCCATGGATCAGGGGCTTTGGGACGGCAAGTACGCATCAACAAACCACTCGGAGTACTTTGCCGAAGGCGTGCAATCGTGGTTCGACAACAACCGGCCTCCCGACCACGATCACAATCATGTGGACACCCGCAAAGAGCTGCGTGAATATGATCCCGGGCTGGCAGCGATTTGCGAAGAAGTCTTTGGCGAAACCCAATTGACGTACACCAAGCCGATCACACGTCTGTCGGGCCATCTGGAGGGTTACGAACCGGACAAATCGCCGCGGTTTCAGTGGCCCGAACGACTTTTGAAGGACGGAAAGCCGGCGATCGCGAAGTAGCGTTTAGGGGGCAATTGACGTAAACTATTTGTTACGTTTTCCCCGATTTCGACGGCGTGGTGTGATCGCCAGCAATCATGTGGCCGAGTCGAAAGACATCACCACAATCTTGATAAGCTTTGCCATGATTCGTATTTCGCAGGTGCCCTGGGCGCTGCTGGTTATCTCTATTTCGCCCGCGATTTCAGCGGCTGACGATTCCGTCGAATTCAATCGCGACATTCGACCGATCC
>JAGQPO010000455.1 GCA_020426665.1 Planctomycetales bacterium | reverse complement strand
ATTCCGTTAGAGCCAGGAGATTTGAGATTTTTCTTGTAACGGTTCTTGGTTGTTTTCGCTTCGTTGTTTGAAAGGACACTTCGACTGACCAACTTAATTCACTGCAATTCAGGAACAATGTCATGAAACGCACTGCAAAGAAAATCATTCTCGCCGCCACGATCGCTGCCGTCTCGATTCAATCTGCTGCAGCCGCTTCCGCATGCGGAGGACGGGGCGGACGACCTGCCGCACCGCCCGTTTACGGTGGCTACGCCCGAGCGGCCGCCAACTACCGGACCACACTACCGACAACGCCGCCCATTTATTCCGTCGCATCGTCCTACAGCCAACCGGTCTACAACCAAACGCCATACAACCAAACGCTGCACGGTCAAACCACCTCAACAACGCTTGGTCAACAACCGACCAACGTGACGCAAAGTGTTGCGGCCGTTCAACCCCGGCCGCGCGCCCAAGTCGCTGCCCAAACTGCGGCAGTACAAAGCCTAACTGCCGCCGTCGGCACCGCTGCGAACACCGCCGGCCAATCAACGGTGACGCAACAGACCGCGTCCCAAACAAACGCCGTCAATCCCGCTGCGACCAACGACGCAGAAACGTCGGCGCTAGCCGCACTCGCGTCACTTGCAAATGCAGGTGGATCGTCGGCAACACCGGCAACTCCGGCACCCGTGACTCAGGTCGCCTCATCGGCGCCCGCAACCAACGCAGCGTCGGCACCGGTCGGCGTGTTCACCGCAACACTGCCCAGCAACGTCACCATCGAATTGCGACTCAACAACGGGAACACGTTCTCTTGGATCGCCCGTGACAACGGCAAAACCAGCCAGTTTAACGGACAATACCGAGTCGCCGATGGTCGTTTAACGCTTGTTCGCAGCAACGACCTGCAACAAATGACCGGTTCGATGACTTCGATTGAAAACGGATTCACGTTCAAGTTGGACGGAGCCAACGCCGGCGGCTTGGATTTCAAACGTGTGTGAATCCTCGCCTCATTCGGTCACCCGCGATGGGTGACCGGATGCTCCAGCAGTTTCTTCAAGTAGTCGCCGTACTCGCTGTGTTGCAGCGAGGCGGCGCATCGGGCCAGACCATCGCGATCGATCCATCCGTTCCGCCACGCGATTTCTTCCGGACAACAAACCTTTAATCCTGTCCGCTTCTCGATCGCTCCCACAAAGCTACTGGCGTCGTGCAAACTTTCATGCGTGCCGGTGTCCAGCCAGGCGATCCCACGCCCGAGCACTTTGACTTGTAACGCATTCTGGTCCAGATACATGCGGTTCAAATCCGTGATCTCCAACTCGCCCCGTTTTGACGGCGACAATCGTTTGGCAAACTCGCTTGCGCGTGAGTCATAAAAATACAGCCCCGGCACCGCGAAGTTCGATTTGGGCCGGTCTGGTTTCTCTTCCAGCGTGATTACCCGACCACTGGAGTCAAACGAGACGACGCCATAGGCCGACGGGTTCCGCACTTCATAGGCAAAGACCTTTGCACCATCATTCAGCGCAGCCGAACCGCGAAGCAATTGAATCAACCCTTCGCCATAAAACACGTTATCCCCCAACACCAGACAACTCGGCTGGGAATCGATGAACGACTCACCCAGCAGAAACGCTTCGGCCAGCCCGGCCGGACGTGGCTGGACACAATAGGAGACTTGAATCCCCCACTGCGTGCCATCGCCGATCAGCGACTGAAACAGGGGCGTGTGTTGCGGCGTGCTGATCAACAAGATCTCTTTGATCCCCGCAAGCATCAGCGTTGACAGCGGGTAATAGATCATTGGTTTGTCATAAACCGGCAACAACTGTTTGCTGACAGCCGTTGTCAACGGCGCTAGCCGGCTGCCACTGCCTCCGGCCAAGATGATGCCTTTCATGATTTGTTCGTCGTAGTCGCGTTGCCGAGTCGCTCGAGTTGGTAGTTTCCGTCAAGGATCGCTTGCCACCAAGATCGATGTGTCAAATACCATTGAACGGTTTGGCGAAGGCTGGTTTCGAAATCAAACTTTGGTTCCCACCCCAGCTCCGTTCGAATCTTCGTCGAGTCGATGGCGTATCGAAAATCATGGCCGGGACGATCGGCGACAAACTCAATCAAATCGCTGTATGGACCGCCCGCCCTGGGATGCAACTCGTCAAGGATCGCGCACACCGAGAGAACCAAATCCAGATTCCGCCGCTCGCTGTCGCCGCCGATGTTATACGTTTGCCCGACGACACCGGCCGTCAAGACACGGTTGATCGCCCGCGCATGATCGATCACATACAACCAATCGCGAACATTTTCGCCTTTGCCGTACACCGGCATCGGTTGACCGCTGATTGCTTTGATGACCATCAACGGGATTAATTTTTCAGGAAACTGATACGGCCCATAATTGTTGCTGCAATTGGTCACGATGGTCGGCAATCCGTAGGTGGTGTGCCAGGCGCGGACCAAATGGTCCGACGCGGCCTTGGTCGCCGAGTAGGGCGAATGCGGATCATAGGCGGTCGATTCGGTAAACTGTCCGGTCGCGCCCAGTGCACCGAAGACCTCATCCGTCGAAACATGCAATAAACGAAACTCGTCGGCTTTGTCGCCTGTCAGCTGCGCAAAGTAGTCGGTCGCCGCGGTCAGCAATTCAAACGTGCCGACGACATTTGTTTCAATGAAGGCTGCGGGGCCATCGATTGATCGGTCGACATGCGATTCGGCGGCCAAGTGAATGACCGCATCAGGCGCATGCCGGGAAAAGACGTCGTGCATCGCCACCGGGTCGGCGATGTCCAATCGGCAAAACGTGTACCTCGGATCGTCGGCAAACTGGGCCAACGAGTTCGGATTTCCCGCGTACGTCAATTTGTCGACATTGACGATCGAATGAATGGTTGAAGCCAATAGATGGCGAATCAGATTGCTGCCGATGAACCCGCAACCGCCGGTGACCAGGATTTTCAATCAACCGCTCCCCTCTGATGATGCGGCTGTAGTGTCTTCGTCATTCTCTGCGGCGATGAAGTACAACCAGACCAATCCCGCGATCGACAACACGAACACCACGACGCTGACCCACTGGGAAATGGTCAACGACGTGTTGAATTGCCCCAGTTCGTCGACCCGCACGATCTCCAAGACGAAACGCAAGACGGCATAAGACGCGAAGCCGATAAACATCAACGCTCCCGTCCGCCGCACGTACAACGATAGCGTGCAAAGCACAACGCACAGAATCAAAGAACTAATGCTGCTGATCGGTTGCGCCGCGCGGACCGGCAACGCGCGATCGGGAAGCTCCTGTGGCGACAGAACATAGGTCTTGCCCGAGATTCGCATGATCCAACCGGGAACCACTTCCTCTTCGGGAATGCCGGGGTCCGCGGTTTTGAACGGGCGTCGATCAAAGTCGTCGGCTTCGTAGACGTCGTTTTCTTTGATTCCCAGGCCTGCAGCGATACTGCCCGGCGTGACAGAGGAAATCTTACGAGTTTCGGGATCGAACTTCATTCCCAACAACTCGCCGCTGGACAATTGCTCTTGATAGATCTTGGTAATCGGTGGGAATCGCAGCGCCGCCCAACCCTCCTCGCATCGTCCGCCATAACAACAACCGTTCAACAGACAGCCGATCCGTCCAAAGAAGACGCCCAAGAAAATGCAGGGCACAATCGCATCGGCAAAACGCAACATCGGAATTTTGTTGCGCCGCGTGAATATCAAGTACCCGATAAACCCGCCGATGAACGATCCGTAAACGACCAACCCGCCTTCGGTGAACGCCATCATGTTTTTGATCGTTTCACCAAGCGTTTCGCCGATGTAGTCGTCTCGATATTGAATCACATAAAAAAGCCTTGCCCCGAAAAGGCCAAAGCCGAAGACCCACGGCGTCAACGAAAAGATTAATTCGGGGTCCATGCCCGCTCGATAGGTTCGCCATGCGGCCAGCGCGACGGCACTCAATACGCCACAAACCAAAAACACTCCGTAACCGCGAATCGCCATACCGACGGGTTCGCCATAGGCGTTTTCCAATTCGACGCGTGGCAGCACCAAAGTAATCAATACGGCTGCGATCACCCAAAAAATGCCTTCGCCCGACAAAACTTCGGCCACCGTTGGTGGTCCATTTTCGCTACGTCGGCCATCTCCGGCACCTCCGAATCGAGCGAATTGGCGATGTGCCCAAGCCAGCCGACAACCAAGCGCGGCAACCAAAATGATCAACGCCCAACCGACGCCGAAGATGGGAAAAGGTCCCAGTTCGTGGGGAATAATGAATAAAGTGCGGTGCATCGAGCGTGCCGAGACGTG